>NZ_JBWKME010000053.1:0-140080 GCF_056431085.1 Mesorhizobium waitakense
CCCGTCACGAGCTCTGGCCCCGGTCGCCACCATGATCATGCTCGGTCGCACGATCGTCGGTATCAGCACGCCTGCGCTCACGAGCCAGTCAAGATCTTGTTCGGCGAGATGTTCGGGCAAGATGATTTGCCGGGAGGCCATCAGGCAGCCCTCCTGGTCCAGGTCGTCATCTCCCTGTTGATGGCGCGTTACTCTTGTTGCGGGACTGGCTTGGTGAAGCGTCATTTCGCCCTCCCAGCAGGGAAGGCCAGTTCGGCAATCACGACGGCCAACGGCACCGACAGCATGTAGCGGGCGACGAGCCGGCGAACTTGCAGGTCGATATAAGTTGGCCTATTGGTTTCACAGTCATCTTTGCTCACCGGCATCGTGACATCCGCCCGGTTAGCGCCTGCAAGCGCTGCCGGGTCTTCTTTTTTGATCTCCATCTCTCACTCCCACGAACCGAGGATCGAGGAGTGGGTTTCAGCGCGGCGGCGGCGCTCGAAAGATTCGACGTCGTCCAGTGCGTAAGTGACTTTTCCGGAAATCTTGAAAAAGCTTGGTCCGAGCTTAAGCCAGCGCCAGCGCTCAAGTGTCCTTGCGCTGATGCGCCAGCGTGCGGCAAGTTCCTGTTGATTGAGATAGACGGGAGTCATTGCGAACCTCTTCGGTCGTCTGCTTCGGATAACGCAGAGGATCGAAGGGATTTGCCAGACGCGATACCGGCGGTCTGCCAGAGAAGATGCCAGATTTTTGCAGCGACCCGATTATCAGATGACAAACCGCCAGACGCCATCACCACCGTCATATTTGAAGACGGAGTTTAATGCTGGCCAATGCCGCCTACCAAACGCTTGGTCGAAGGAGCGCGCCTGCGAGGTTGCCTTCCGGAGCACCTGCTCTCGGTCAACAACGCCGGCCTTGTAGTGGGCCTCAACCATCAGTTCCAAGAGACGTCGATGGCGGTCCGTCTTGACCTTCACAATTAGCTTTCCGTGAACCTGTAAGATGCCGGTCTGCGTAGAAAAGTGAATGAGGGCGTTGACTGCGGGAGCCCGGTATCCGTGAAAGGTGGCCGTCAAAGTTTCAAAATCAATTTTGTTTGGTTGGTAGTGCGATACAACCTCGGCAATCGCGACAATTCTTGCTGGCAACAGATGGCCATTTGTGATGCGGTTGCTCGGTGTGCTGGTCAGGAGCAAGCGGAGCGTTTCTGAGGCATGTCGATCCAACACCTCGCGCACTCGCTGTGATCCCTCCGGCTTCCACAGATTGCGAACGAACCAAACTTCGGTACCACGATGGCCAGCGGGTATGGTTGAGCCAACAATCCAGGCTTGATCCGGGACGACCTCTTTTGGCCCCTTGGGGAGGGGTCTGAGAAATCCTTCCAGCAAGATCCCAAACATGGAGCAAAAGTCCGGCCTGAACCGCTCGAGGTCGCTTTGCTTGACAGCGATCCACCCCCTGTGCCGATCGTGATAGCCGAGACCCTGATGGTGGGTGTCGTAGTCCACCTCAACGGTTTCGCCGTTTTCGTCCTGAACGACCGATTGATAGTCGGCGTGGACCAGCATCCCGGAGTCGATCAGATGTTTTCCGGCCGCCGTATGATTTGCGACAGTCGACCGCGTGTAGACAAGCCTGGGCGCCTCTAGCAGTTCGAGCAGCACTCCGAGCCAGTCTTCATTAGCCATCGCGCAGCGCAACAACCAGGCCCCAGCGTGGCAGGTATTTGTTGGCAAGCACACGCTCGATGGGCAAATGTTCTCTGAGATTTGACTTGTTCGGATGGCCTATGACGATCGGCAAAGATCGAACGCGATTGCTGTCGGCGCTTCGGTAGCGCACAACGATTTTCGCTTGAATAATTTCGTAGGCTGACTGAAGCGCGTACTGACCAAGCCGCTCCTCGGCGACTGCCCAGATGTCGCGGAGATTTGTCGGACGGCTTTCGACTGTGACCTGCTCCAGCAATGTGTCAACGGGGCTGAGCCGCAAGCTCGCGACGCGAACGCCCTCAATTTGATCGACCGGCTCAGTTTCGAACACCAACTTCTGCCGAAGTGGGGTCAGGTCATATGCCCGGGCAGGCACCGGTTCGAAGTCGGGCGGGCAGCCCAAGAGCTTCGTGGAAACAAGGCTCGCGATGTTCTGTCGATTGTCGGATTGCTTGGAAACGCATTCGATTTTTCCACTGGCTTCATCGCAGGTAACCGAAGCTTCGACGACGGTGCGTCTGATTTCGGTCCCGAGTTCGCCTTCCGACGAAAATGCCAATTCCGAGTTGGGTGGCGAGTCTCGATAGATCGTTATCTGAGTGAGATGCGCATCTTTGGTTCCCCCGATGTCCGCGCAAAACTCAGGGCGGCTGCGCTGAAACATCTCGACATGCACATGGTTGCACTCGAACAGAAGGCGGAGGGCGTCCTTGAAACTGTTGAGGGCCACTTCGTCGGTTGCGACATGACAGTGCTTCTTGCCCACGAAAGCGGTCCATTCACGACCACCGCGCTTTACGTCGCTCAGGCGCGACTCTTCGGCGCGACGAAAGCCGTCCTCGTCATTCAAATAGACCCACAGCGCCCGAGCATGGCGGGATTGCATCTCGGATAGATGATCGTGAACCGTCACTGATCGAATGGCGATTTCGCCAGCTTCAGTGCTCAAAAGTTCGATCCGCGCCAGGTCCTGATCAAAGTTGCCCAGCGCCCCATAAGGCAGTCGGGCGAGCTCACGTCTGATCGCGTCGGCGATTTCGCGATGCTTGCCCTGCAATTCTTGCTTCAGAAGTCGAATCCCGCGTTGTTCAAGGAAGTCGGTGAGCAAATTTTCGGGCAAGTGTGAGACGAATGAATGTAGAGTTGGCATTGGTCTCCCCCGAGGCCCTTTCGAATGGGCTTCTTTTTTGGCGAGGATCGGTCCCCGCCCAGTACGCACGATCACAATTCTTTTCGCGGCATTCCACAGCAATTCGCTGGGTGCTGGAGTGGTTCATTTTGAAGGTTAAATCTTGCTCACCAAGATCAACCGGATTCGAACGATGTGCCGCAGCCCCAACCCTCTCCAGCCATGTCGGATGAATACTTCAGAACGTATCTCCGAGGTGGCCACACTGGCCGCCGCCGGCCTCATGCGACTTCGCGCTCGACAGTCAAGGAGACTATCTGCGGAGTTAGAGAATAGTTGCGTGGACTTCACCGCCGACCAGAGCGGTGGTGCCGTCGAAACTTCACCGACGGAGAATTGCCAATGACCGACAACGTGCTGGCCCGCCTGGCCGAGCTGAAGACGATGGATATTGTCGCGCTCAAATCTACGTGGCGCGAGCTGTTTGCTACGGAGCCGCCCCCCTACAACAGGAAGTTCCTGGAGAGCCGGCTCGCATATCGGGTTCAGGAACTCGCCTTCGGTGGGCTGAAGCCGGAGACGGTGAAGCGGCTCGCAGCCTTGGCCGAAGAACTCGAACCTCGCGGCACACGCGGACGCCAGGGCAATATGCCCGTGTCTGGCACGCGGTTGCTGCGTGAATGGCAGGACGTGCAGCACATCGCCACGGTGTTGGCCGAGGGCTTCGAATACGATGGCCGCCCCTACAAGTCGCTCTCCGCAATCGCGCGGGCGATCACCGGAACGCGCTGGAACGGCTGGCTGTTCTTCGGACTGCGAAGCCAGAAGGGGAATGGGTGATGAAGATGGCGCCTTCACCCCCAAAGCCGGTGATCCGAAAGCTCCGCTGCGCGGTCTACACGCGCAAGTCCTCCGAGGAGGGGCTCGACATGGAGTTCAACTCCCTCGATGCGCAGAGGGAGTCCTGTGAGGCGTACGTGGCCAGCCAGCGGGCGGAAGGTTGGGTTACTCGTGCCCGACCGCTACGACGACGGTGGTATCTCAGGCGGGACGCTGGAGCGGCCAGCGCTGAGGCGACTGCTGCGCGATGTCGAGTCCGGATTGGTCGACGTGGTCGTCGTCTACAAGATCGATCGGCTCTCCCGCTCGCTGACCGACTTCTCCAAACTGGTCGAGGTCTTCGAGGCCAACGACGTCACCTTCGTGTCGATTACCCAGTCGTTCAACACCACAACCTCGATGGGCCGGCTGACACTCAACATCCTGCTGTCGTTCGCGCAGTTCGAGCGCGAGGTGATCGGCGAGCGTATTCGCGACAAGTTCGCCGCCTCGCGGCGCAAGGGCATGTGGATGGGCGGCAACGTCCCGCTCGGCTACCGGGTCGAAAACCGCAAGCTCATTATCCACGACGACGAAGCCGAAACAGTCCGCATGATCTTCGAGCGGTTTCTTTCCGTCGGCTCGGCGACGACGCTAGCACGAACCCTCAATGCCGAGGGCATCACCAGCCGCGGCGGAAGACCAATCGACAAGGGCTACCTCTACAAGCTGCTGAGCAACCGGGTCTATGTGGGTGAGGCCGTCCACAAGGGCGCAAGCTATCCCGGCGAGCACAAGGCCATCATCAGTCGGGATCTCTGGGATAAGGTTCGCTCGATCATCGCCGAGGATCCGCGTAAGCGCGCGGGACATTGCCGCCGGCAAACGCCGGCACGGCTGAGGGGTCTCATCTTCGCACCGAATGGCTATGCCATGACGCCAGCCCATACCAGGAAGAAAGGGCGTCTCTACCGCTACTACGTCACTACCAGCGTACAGAAGCTCGGCCCCGAAACCTGCCCGGTGAAACGGCTGCCCGCCGCCGAGATCGAGGCAGCTGTCATCGACCAGGTTCGAAAGCTGCTCTGCCAACCCGAGATGATTGTGAAGACCTGGGCAGCTGCACGGGCTGAGGACGGGGACATAACCGAGTCCGAGGTCCGCAACCGCCTTGTTGAGTTCGAGGGTCTTTGGGACGAACTGTTTCCAACGGAGCAGGCTCGCATCGTTCAGCTCCTGGTCGAACGCATCGACGTCGGTATCGGTGGCATCTCCATCCGCCTTCGGACTGAGGGCATGACGATTCTAGTCGCGGAGATGCGTGCGCGAACTCACCTTGGGCGAGCTGCCTGATGGCCGACACCGGGCTGAGCCAGGACGGCAAGATCCTCACCGTTCAAATTCCGATGACCATTCGCAAGCAAGGCGGCCGCAAACTCGTGGTCTCGCCGAGCTCAGTGGCATGGACGCCGAAACGGCCGCGCATCGACAACACGTTGCTCCGTGCTGTCGTCCAGGCCTTTGCCTGGAAGCATCAGCTGGAAACAGGTCAGTTCGTCACGATCTCCGAACTCGCCGCAGCCAAGAAACTCGATCGGTCTTTCATATCCCACATGCTTCGGCTGACGCTGTTGGCGCCCGATCTGGTCGAAGCCATTCTCGACGGAAGCCAAGCTCCAACGATGCAGCTACAGTCGCTGGTGCGTGGATTACCGGTCGAGTGGCAGAGGCAACGGTGCGCCGAGATTGCTCCGAGTGACGCCTCTTGAGGCGTCCGGTATGTGGACGTCAGCTTGCGCCTCATGTCGGCCCTACAGGCAAACTTTGCCTTCGCGTTGACGACGATGGAGGGCGGGCTTGCGCCATCACCGGCCATTGCTCAAACTCGGTGCACGGCGTCAGGCACGGTTACGCTGGCTTCGCCGTCGACCACGTGTCACTCTAGGAATGGGTCATCTGATCTGACAGAATCAAGGCGAGGGAGTACCCCTCGCGCTCTTGATGACAGGCGGCTCCGACCATAGTTGGGGCCGGCCTTTCTGTATGTATATCCGTGCGGCAACCCACGGACCAGTGCATTGCCACGATCCTGCTTCCCAGAATCGTGCGGTTGCGCGATCGTGGCTGCTTTCCGGTGCTTGCCCGAAGGATGCCTACTCGGGTTTCCCCCCGTCTTCCATATACGGGATCAATCAGCTGGCTCCGGGATGCAAGGTATTGGCGTCCAAGAGCAAGTCCTCGGCCTGGTTCACCCAAGGTCAGCACAAGCGGCGGCAGGGAAACCCTGCCGCCGATTGTGCGTCCAGGCCACTGATAATTCACGACTATCGCTAGTCTTAGGCAAAGGATCGAGGACAAACTATGGCTGAGCCGGTTTCGCAAACAGCGTCAGGCAATGAGCTGATATCTGCATTCCGGCAGTCTGCCGGGGCGCTGTTCGGCGTCGGCCTGTTCTCCGCCGTGGTCAACCTCCTTGGCCTGACCGGCTCGCTTTACATGCTGCAGGTCTACGACCGCGTCCTGCCGTCGCAGAGCGTGCCGACGCTGGTCGGCATCACCATAGTCATGGTCTGGCTCTACACCGTCTACGGTCTGCTCGACTTCGTGCGCCTGCGCCTGTTGGTCCGTATCGGCAACGCGCTCGATCGCCGGCTGCATGCGAAGGCCTTCGCCGCCTCACTGCTTTTGCCCGTGCGGGCGGGCCATGAGGGATCGCGCGTGCAGCCGATCCGCGACCTCGACCAGATCAGGAGCTTCGTCTCCGGCACCGGGCCGACCGCCTTCTTCGACATGCCCTGGATGCCGTTCTACCTCATCATCATCTACCTGCTGCACCCGTTGCTGGGCCTCCTGGCGACGGCGGGCGCCGTTGTCAGTGTGCTGTTGACGCTGGCGGCCGAGAGGCTTGGTCGTGCCTCCGCAAGGCGCGCCACGGAATCAATGATAACTCGCACCGCCTCTGCCGAGGCGGGTCGCCGTAACGCCGAGGTGATCCGGGCGATGGGCCTTGGCGGCCGGTTCGGCCGACTGTGGAGCGAGCAGAGCTTGCGCTTCCTTTCGGACCAGCGCCGTGTCTCCGACGTCGTCGGTGCGGCCGGCACCTTGTCACGGACGCTCAGGATGATGCTGCAGTCGCTGATGCTCGGGCTTGGCGCCTGGCTGGTAATGTCCGGCGAGGCATCGTCAGGCGTCATGATCGCCTCCTCGATCATGTTGGCCAGGGCGCTCGCCCCCGTCGATATCGCCATTGCCAATTGGCGCGGCTTCACGTCGGCGAGGCAGAGCTATGCGCAGCTGTCAAAGACGCTGATGGCCTTTGCCAACCGGGGCCAGCCGATGGCGCTGCCACGGCCGAAGCGCACTCTGTCAGTCGAGGCGCTGACGGTCGCCGGACCCGGCCAGCAGAGGCCGCTGATCCACAACATCACCTTCGCACTCAATGCGGGCGCGGGGCTGGGCGTGATCGGACCGAGCGCGTCCGGCAAGTCGACGCTGTCGCGTGCCCTGGTAGGCGCCTGGCCAGCACTACGCGGCGTAGTCCGTCTTGACCAGGCTGCACTCGAGCAGTGGGATGTCGAGGCTCTGGGCTGCGACATCGGCTACCTGCCGCAGGACATCGAGCTATTTGACGGCACTGTAGCCGAAAACATAGCCCGCTTCGCCCCGGACGCCAAGGCGCAGGACATCCTCGCAGCCGCGCAGGCGGCAGGTGTCGATGAGATGATCCTCAGGCTGTCGGACGGCTTCCAGACGCGGGTCGGCGACGGCGGCGCGGCACTTTCCGGCGGGCAGCGGCAGCTGGTCGGGCTGGCGCGAGCGCTCTACGGCGAGCCGTTCCTGGTGGTGCTCGACGAGCCCAATTCCAATCTCGACGCCGACGGCGACACAGCCCTGGCGACGGCCATCCACGGCGTCCGCAAAAGGGGCGGCATCGTCATCGTGGTCGCCCACCGCCCGTCGGCACTGGCCAATCTCGACCAGCTGCTGGTGATGGCGGGCGGGGCAGTACAGGCCTTCGGCCCGAAAGATGAAGTGCTGGCCAGCATCACCCGCTCGGCGGCCTATGCGCAACAGTCATTGGCTCAAGCGTCGCCGTCGCAGATCTCTACTGTCGTCCCTCTCCATGATCGAAAGGTATCCTAATGTCTTCCGCTTCAGAAAAACGCGTCGGCTCCGGCGACGGAATTCGGGCCAACATCCTGTTCGGCCTGGCCGTATCGATCCTGCTCCTCGGCGGCGTCGGCGCGTGGGCGACAACGACTTCACTGGCAGGGGCCGTCATCGCTTCGGGCAACGTGGTCGTCGAGACCAACTCGAAGAAGGTGCAACACCAGACCGGTGGCATCGTCGGAGAAATCCTGGTCAAGGAGGGCGATCGCGTGTCGGCCGGAGACGTGATCGTCCGACTGGACGAGACGATGACCCGCGCCAATTTGCAGATCATCGCCCAGCAATACGACCGCACGGTCGCGCGACAGGCGCGGCTGCAGGCGGAGCGGCTTGGGCTGCAAGAGATCAAGTTTCCCCAGAACCTCACGCAGCGCGCGACCGATCCCGATCTTGCGGCGGTAATCGCCGGCGAGAAGGCCCTGTTCGAAAGCCGCACCAATGCACTGTCTGGCCTGAAGTCGCAGCTCGAAGCCCGCTCGGGCCAGCTCAAAAAGCAGATCGAGGGCCTCACCGCCCAGCAGAAGGCGACCGGCGAGGCGGCTGCGCTGGTCGAGCGGGATTACAATAGCCTTCAGAGCCTCTACGACAAGAAACTGATCCCACTGCAGCGGGTGAGTGAACTGCAACTCGAACTGTCCCGACTGCACGGCGAATCCGGCCGGATTATCGCAGCGATCGCCGAGACGGAGGGCAAGATCAGCGAGACGAAACTGCAGGCCATCCAGGTCGACGAGGACATGCGCAAGGACGTCAACGAGGAACTTCGCGAGCTCGATGGTAAGGAGGTCGAACTGATCGAGCGCAAGGTGGTGGCCGAGGATCAACTTGCCCGCACCGAGATCCGCGCGCCGCAGTCGGGCTTCGTGCAGGAGCTTGCGGTCCACACCGTCGGCGGCGTCATCGCGCCTGGCGACACGCTAATGCTGATCGTTCCCGAGCAGGACAGGCTCGTCGTCGATGCCATGGTTGCGCCCGCCAACATCGACGATGTCAAGCAAGGGCAGCCGGTTTCGATCCGCTTCCCAGCCTTCGACAGAGCGACGACGCCCGAGTGCAAGGGCACTGTGCAGCGGGTTTCGGCCGACCTCATCAAGGATCCGCAGCGGCCGGTCTCCTATTTCGTCGCCAGGGCCACCCTCGACGACCGCGACGCCTGCCTCAAGGATGCCAGACACTTGCAGCCCGGGATGCCGGCCGAAGTTCACATCCAGACTGGCGAGCGCAACGTCTTGTCCTACTTCATGAAACCGCTGTCAGACCAGATGAACAGAGCGTTCAGGGAGTAGCCGACGCAGATAGGTTCGGTAACCCAACTACGAAGAACGACAGGCTACGACCCACAGTCCAGGTCGCCGGTGGTGAGCTTGAAGACGTCAACGGCACGGCCGATGGGCCTTCTGGTCATCTCTGGCACATTGAACGGAAGTGGTTCAGAGCCTGCCAATGTGTCACAGTCGGGTTTCTCTGCCGTTATCCCAACTGGGTTTGCCGATCATATCGTCTCGTTTGACGTCGCCGTCAGCGGTCAGGTCGGCGACGGTACGACCATCACCGCGAGCCTCGCATACGATTTCTGGATGTAATCTGTACTGCAACCTTAACAACGGGAGCGGCCTTCTGGCCGTTCCTAGTGGAATGGATAGTCGATGAGTCGCGCCGAATGCGTGGCTCTCAAGGAGGCTCGAACAAGAGTGTGCAAGAATTTATCGACGGCATACCTGAAACGGTGCCTGAAAGGCACTTTCGAGATTTACAAGCGACTTAAAACAACTTTTTGGCGTGTAATCGCAAATGGCCGCGCTTGCAGGCTCGTAGAGACTTGACTACGTACGGAAGGCTCCCTTTGGGGTTCCAATTGATCACCCGAAAATGGACGGACGATCCTCTGCGCGGATCAACTTGCGCCGAGTGGCGAGTGAGATTTGCACCAGAAGGATCCTGTCCGGCACGTCGCATCGGTGCTGAACTCGAACCAGCCTCAGCGCTACACACAACGCTCAACTAACAAGGAACGCCTTGGATGGCCTACGTCGACGCCTACTCGCCCATCAACATGCTAAACGCGCAGACATGGTATGGGTACCTCACCAGCGCTACCAGCACCAACATCACCATTACCGACAACTACACCACCGCTTACTATAGCGGCTACGGCTTCGCATATTCCGGGTCGAATTTGGTTGGCGGAACGCTGACAGGGTTCTCCCAGTATTATATGGGCTCGCTGCAAGGCTCGATTACCGGCTTGTCGGTGAGCGCTCCACTCGCCGCCTATTATGTTCAATCGAACGATCTTCCAGGGCTCTTCAAAATTGCTTTGGGCGGAAACGACTATTTGGATCTGTCAAACTACGACGACCTTGCAGTCTCCTATGGCGGAAACGATACCATCTATGCGCGAGGCGGTAATGATCACATCTGGGGCGGCGAGGGTGCAGACTTCATCGACGGCGGATCGGGCATCGACCTTGCGCGTTACGACTTTGCATCAAGCGGTGTCTACGTAAGGCTCGATACTGGTAGCGGTTACACCGGCGAGGCCGCGGGCGATGTCCTGCAGAACATCGAAGGTCTGATCGGTTCAGCGTACGCTGACGTGCTGGTTGGCGACGGAGGGGACAACGTGCTGGATGGCAAGGGTGGCGCCGACACCATGCAGGGCGGTCTCGGCAACGACACTTACTGGGTCGACAATGCCGGCGATCATGTCATCGAGGTCAATGGCCAGGGCACCGACAATGTGCAGAGCTATGTCTCGTTCAACCTGTCGGGACAGGAGCTGGAGAACCTGGCGCTGAGAGGCGCCGCCTCGACCAATGGCACCGGCAACTCCATCGCCAACGTCATCACCGGCAATTCTGGCGTCAACACGCTGAGCGGCCTGGGCGGCAACGATACGCTGGACGGCAAGGAAGGTGCCGACACCATGCAAGGCGGTATCGGCAACGACACCTACTATGTCGACAATGCCGGAGACCACGTCATCGAGGCCAACGGCCAGGGCACCGACAATGTGCAGGCCTACGTCTCCTTCAACCTGTCGGGTCAGGAGCTGGAGAACTTGGCACTGCGCAGCGCGGCTTCCATCAACGGCACCGGCAACTCCATTGCCAATGTCATCACCGGCAATTCGGGTGCGAATGTCATCAACGGCCTGCTCGGCAACGACACGCTGAGCGGCAGCACCGGGCATGACACCTTCGTTTTCACCACCGCGCTCAATGCCTCGACCAATGTCGACCGCATCACCGACTTCTCGGTGGTCGACGACACCATCCAGGTCGACAACGCCATCTTCGCAGCGCTTGGCGGCAACGGCACGCTGACGGCGGACCAGTTCGTCAAAAACACGACCGGGCTTGCCGGCGACGGCAACGATCACATCATCTATGAGACAGATACGGGCTGGCTCACCTATGACAGCAACGGCAGTGCGGCGGGCGGTTCCACACACTTCGCCACGCTTGCCGCCAACCTGGCGCTCACCCACGCGGACTTCTTTGTGATCTAGCAGTCGACGTAGCACCTGCGCGCGCCCTCAGCTTATGTCGCAGCCGTCAGGCGTGTGTTAGTTGAGAACCGCGCCGGAATTTCAAAGGGCTCATGCCGGTCCAGCGCCGGCATGCATGGCTAAAAGCGCTGGGCTGGTGGAAACCCAACAGCCACGCTATTTGTGAGATTTGCAGCCCGTTTTCCTCCAGGTAGCGAATGGCAAGGTCGCGCCGGAGCCCATCCAAAATCGTCCCGAAGCTGAGCCCTTCAGCTGCGAGGCGGCGAGCAAACGTCCTTTCGCTGAGCCCAAGGCACCCTGCCACCTTCTTCGCGCTCGCCTCGGCGTGGGGCAGGAGCGGCGCGATGGTGTTCTCGACCACGGTGCGGAACGGGCTCTCGTTGGTGGGCCGGGCCGCCAACGCCTGCTCGCAATTCTCGATCATCAGGCGGTTCAGGAACAGGTCATCGGTGATCAGCCTCCGGTCCAGCAGCGCCAAGTCGTATCTCAACTCGTCCGCGTCGGCGCCAAAGTTGACGTCGCAGCCCAGCAGGTTCCGTGCGCGGCGCAAATCGCCCGAGCGGTGATGAACGAAATTCGCTTCGAGCGGAGATATCTTGTGGCCAACGAGTTGCCGAATGAGCCGGACGAGCGTGAGCGCGAAGCACTCCATCTGATGCTGGTCGAGGTGCCGCGGCACGCCTGCATATGAAAGTGCGACCCTGCAGGTCGGCCCCCTGCTTATCCGCAAGGTCAGCGCTTCGTTTCCCAGTCGGGCGTACCGCTCGAGGCGGTGCAAGGCATCGCCGAGGCAATTCGACGACACAGCGACGTAGTAAAGCATCCCAAGCTCGCGCAGGTCGAAATTCTCGGCCATCGTCAGGCCTATGAACCCGTCCCCGACCCTCTGTGAAACCAACCCAAGGAACTGGATCTGACGCCTCGAGTCGACCCGACCGCCGCGATCGAGGGCGATGGCCGACAACCCGGCTCGGGCAAGCAAGGGACCAGGATCGATGCCGCGACGACTGAGCTCGGCTACAGCGAGGCGCGTGGCCAGACCTCCCGCAGTCGGCACCGCGGCCAGTCTTCGGACGACAGTCTCGTTCTGTTCGGCCATGGTCGTCCATCTTCGGACATGATATCCTTCGTATTATGAACCGTTGGCGGCTCAGCGCAAATCATTGTCACTCGGCCGGCGGCCCCACAATGCTGATAGTCCGCGCGCCGAGTTCAACGACGACGAAGGTGGCGCGCTCGGCATTGAAGGTGCGGCCAACAATGACATCCTCGATCAGGGACTCATCCGAGCGTGCCGCTGCGGAAGGCATCACCAAGGTTGCCGTTGTGGATCAGTAGTCGGTGCTCAGCGCTGGCACAAGCGCCCGCCAGGAGGCGCGCGGCGCTTCGGCGGTGTAGGAGAGCGGCCAACCGGAACGCGCGCTAGCGAGCCGGCCTAACTGAAACTGGTCGGTTTGCATCCGGCAACTAGGGTCAACTCCACTTCCGGGAAACTAAATGCTTCGACCTCGGTGAAGCCGGTGGCATTGAGCAGCGGTTCAACCTCGTCGCGTTGCCAGGGATGACCGCCCATTCTTACAACGCCGAGCGAAGCGAGAGCCTGCCGTAGCGGCTCGGATGAAGCCTCCAATAGTGCAAAGATCAATGTGCCACCTGGGGCGAGAGCCTGGAAGACGGGCGCCAGGGAGCGCAGAATGACCTCTTCCGGCATGAAAAGCGAGGGCAGCCACACCAGATTGTAGCGGGCCACTTCGCGCAAGTTTTCGAGATTCTCGTTGCGGACGGATACTCTCTCCGTCATGCCGCTGTCGGCAATGTTGCGGTGGGCAAGCGCCAGCGAAGGCTCCCAGATGTCGATACCGATGACGCGCAAGTTGGGCCAAACTCGGGCTGCTTCAATGGCGATCCAGCCAACGCCCGTCCCGATATCGAGAAAGGCACCTGGTTGCCTCAGCAACTCAGCCAGACGAGCACGTTTGGTGGCTATGGCCTGAATCCTGCTAATGATATGTTTCGACGCCCTGCCCTGAGAATCCAAGACGGCCGGATCGTCATGGTGCCATCCCAGAGGACGGGGGGGATTTTCGAGGAAGTCGAGCGATTGACGGATTGTGGTACCAATGTCGGCCAGAACGACCGCCTGCTGGGCATGGTCAAGGCCTTCGAGAAGATTAGGTTCAACTAGGTCCACAATCCGGTCGAGCTGCGATTGCAGTCGAGGATCCGCCGAAATCCCGTCGTGCGCGAGCCGCAGTCTGGCTGCCACTGCAGCCAGCGTCTCAACCGCACCAAGCAATTCGGAACACTTAGCCAGGAGCGATTCAAAACTCATTGGCCCATCCCTAACCCCGACCGAAATCCGGGCCCTCAGGATGCTTGGTCTGAACGAACCTGTAAAGTAGCCCAGGTCCGGAAACGGCCGGTCGCGGCTCATGATGAAGGGAGCATCCTTCCCGGTGACTTTGCGTCGAGTCGGGAAAGAACAATTCGAGCGCGGCGAAGCTGACGCGGGACGCGGCCAAACGTCCATTCAAAAGCGGGCTCTATGTGGCCCTACATCATATACGGTGGATAATACCACTCGAGAGATTTGGCTTCCTCTTCCCGCGTCATCGGGCGGAGCTCCCCTGAGTCCGCTCTCGCGATATAGCGTCGCCAAACGGGCGTGCCCGCCGCGTTGACGCTTTCGTGCCAGTCGGTAAATCCCATCAGTGGCAACAGCAGTTGTCGGATCGATCGAAGCCGAAGTGCTGCTGCCGTGCGCATGGGAAGGCCTCCCCCGCTGGGTATGGTGGGGAATTCCGACATATCTCTCAGCGCTCCGCCACCCGATTCTTGCCAAGCTTCCGTTTTCAGGGAGATGTGGGAGCGCGTTCTGGGGCATTCTGGGTTCAACGTCGCCTTCGTGGGATCAGCGGCACGCTTTAACTCCGTGAGAGAAGAAAGGTCGACCATCATTACTACCCGACCAGCAATTACGCCGCGCCTGTAGATCTTAGTTGGCCTCTCAATTCTCGCATTGGCCAGCTGCCGATTCTAGGCAGTGAACCCATAAATCCAGCGGGCCGGACGACAGAGGCAAATCGGCGCGGCTCTGCTTACGCAGTGCAAACTGCTCCGGCGGACGGCCAACTCACGCCGGCAACCCAGCCTTTATTAGCCCTTCGCGGAGAAGCTCCCGGTCTTCGGCTTGTTCAAGGAGGACACTCTGGCGCATGTACTCAGCCGTAGAGAAATCAGGCTGCAACCGCAGGACCTCCGCCACTGCTGCCTGTGCCGCTTCGGTCCGTTCGAGCTGGGCGTAGCAGGCCGCCAGCCGTGCACTCGACCACGAGCTTGGCAGAACCGACAGTGCGGCCTGGTGCTTAAAGCAGGTGGTGGCGTTGAGCAGCGGGCGACCTCGTCACGACTGAGCACCACGCGCAGGTTGCGCGGATGCGACAGCCGGACGAGCCGGCGCGCCAGGTCCGGGCGGTCGAGCGTTTGGGTGAAGAAGAAGCGTAGCGCCGACACGATGCTGTTCATCGTCGGCACGGGAACGCCGTCTTCCTGCTGGGCGATCTGGAACCGACGTAGGTCGTCGGCGGTCGCTGTGTCTGGTGTCCTGCCTCACCGTCCGCTCGCCCATCATCGCCACGCCCTCCAATCACAGGGAGAACTGAATCTCCCCGGACCTTGCTTCGATGAGGTCCAAGGCAGGCCCTGGCCCAAAGCCGCATCTGGCAAACAGATATTCATGCTATCATAGTCGCAACCAAGACAGCGTCGGCAAATCCGGCTAGATCGCGGTTCGCGATCTCAGTGGGTCATGATCGCCGGGAGTGCGCCGCACTTGGAGGGATACCCTCAGCATGCGCCAGCCCGTTCACTATGCCAAGAGTGGTACGCTGAACATAGCTTATCAGGTGACGGGGAGCGGCCCGCGCGATCTCGTGCTGATTTCCGGCTTCGTCTCTCACCTCGATCTCGATTGGGCCGAACCGCGGCATGCCTTCTTTCTGGAGCGGCTCGGTTCCTTTTCCCGTCTGATCCGCTTCGACAAAAGGGGCACAGGACTCTCGGACCGCCCGGGTGGACTTCCCGATCTTGAGACGCGCATGGATGACGTACGCGCTGTCATGGACGCGGTCGGCAGCAAACGCGCGATCTTGTTCGGCTACTCGGAAGGTGGCCCGATGGCAATCCTCTTTGCGGCTACCTATCCGGAGCGTACCGCGGCCTTGGTCCTATATGGGTCCTTTTCCCGCCGCCTTTACAGCAGCGATTATCCGTGGGGCAAGACGCCGGAGGCGCGCGCCGCGTACGCTGACCAGGTGGAGAGCGACTGGGGCTGGGAAGCGGACATGCGCCAGATTTACCCCAGCGCCGATGCGACCCTGGCTCAGTGGTGGCGCCAGCGGGCCCGCGCCGCGGCCAGCCCCGGTGCGGCGCGGGCGCTGGTTGAGATGAACTCGCTTGTTGATGTTCGCGACGTCTTGTCCGCCGTTCGCGTGCCGACCCTTGTGCTACACCGCCGCGATGACCGGGATTCACAAATCGAAGAGGGGCGATACATCGCAGACCACATCAACGGTGCACAATTCATCGAACTCGCTGGACAAGATCACTTCGTCGGGGCCGATCCTGATCAGATTCTCGATCCGGTCGAGGGCTTCGTGACGGGGCATCGGCCCGTACATCCCGGCAATCGCATGCTGGCGACCATTCTCTTCGTCGATATCGTCGGCTCGACCCGCAGGGCGATCGCGCTTGGCGATTGGAAGTGGGCCATTGCTTTGAGCGGCTTCCATGGTGCCGCCGCCGAGCAGGTCGAACGCTACGGCGGCCGTCACATCAACACGACAGGCGACGGCCTGGTTGCAACCTTCGACGGACCTGCCCGAGCCGTCCGCTGCGGCTGCGCTATTCGAGACATCGCCCGTGTGTCGGACCTCGACGTACGCTGCGGCGCGCATACCGCGGAGATTGAATTGCGGGGCGCCGATATTGCCGGCATTGGCGTCCACATTTGCGCGCGTATATCGGAGCGCGCTGATTCCGGTGAGATCTGGGTGTCGCGTACTGTGAAGGACTTGGTCGCCGGGTCGGGACTAAGACTCGAAGAACGCGGGGACTATCATCTCAAGGGCATTGACGAGAATTGGACGCTCTACGCCGCAATGGAGTAGTTCGGTCGCTGAACGTTGTGTCGGATGACGAGCCCGACCTTCAGCAAATGGAATTCTCATCCCGGTCGAGCGCGTGAAAACGAGGCAAGTCGACGCTTTCGGCGTTATCCCCCGAAAGATCCCAGTTGCTGCCAAACGGCATCATCAGCAATCTTATCCGCCAGAAAATCGACCCAAGCGAAGTGGGCTCGGCATCCACCATAAGGAGCAGGTTTTGAGAGCCCTTTGGTGGGCGGGATATATCGAAACTCGCCGCGGACTGGCCAGGGCTAACCCCTTGAAATATCTGACAGCGAAAGCTGGGGATTTTTTGCGCTACTCCCCAGCTTCGGAGAATATCGGGCACTCGGAGAGCGATTTGCGCCGAATGGCTGTTGACGCGCTCCCCAGCTTTCGGCCGCACACCGCGCAAACGCTGGGCTTTTGCGACACCATAGTCCCAGCGGAGAATTGTTTGCTATTTGAGGGTGGTAGAGGGAAGGGCGATGAAAACTAACCTTCTCTGGCCAAGCCGATTTCCTCGGCCTCAATGTGAACGGCAGCTTCGCGCCTGTTGTCGGCCGTCGAGGGCACCTTTGCCACCTCGTGAAAGCAGACATTGCCGGCGACGAGGCTTGACGGTCGCGGTAGCGACAGGCGCGAAGATCAGTCGAGGCTGATCCTCGTTCCCTTGGCGCCGTTGAGCAGCCGCTTGAGATGGAAGCTGGCGAGTTGGTCGTCCGGACATTTGCCGATCTGCGCGGCGAAAGCCGTAAGCGCGTTTGCATCGCCGGCCTCCAATCTGCCGAAGGCTTCGAGATAGCTCGCCGTCGAAGGATCATCATACTGCTTTGACGACAAAGGCTCGAACGCGCGCAGCGCCTCGGCCCTGCCGCGCAGCATCAGATCGCCGACCGGCCGTCCGCGGAAGCTGTCGACCCTTGCAGCCGCGCTCCCGCTGACGCAGATACGCGTGCCCAGCTGCTTGTTGGCGCTTTCCAGCCGCGCCGCGATATTGATGGTGTCGCCATAGGCCGTGTAGTCGAAGAAGCGGCCTCCGCCGAAATTTCCGACCAGCGCCGGACCTGCATGGACGCCGATGCGGGTCGTACCGACCGCGATGCCCTTGTCGCGCCAGCTATCGCGGAACGATTGCGACAGCGCGTCGAGCTCGAGCGCGCAGGCAACCGCGCGCGCCGCATGGTCCTGCTGCTCGCCAGGCGCGCCGAACAGCACATGCAGCGCATCGCCGACGATCTTGGCGACGGTGCCTTCATGCGCGAACACGACGTCGGTCATGCCGGCCAAATAGTCGTTGAGGAGCGCGCCTAGCGTGGCAGGGTCGATCGTTTCCACCAGCGTGGTGAAGCTGGTAATGTCGGTGAACAGCGAGGCGACCTCGCGCCACTGCCCGGCTAGCGCCAACCCGTCGGCGTCGCCGGCCAGCCGCTCGGCCAGATTGGGCGAGAAGTAGCGCGACAGCGATGCATGCGCACGCTCCGCGACCGCTTGCCGCCGATGCGCCTCGTGCAGCACCTCGCGATGCTTCAAGGTCTTGGCGATCGTGGTCTCCAGGTCGGCAAAGTCGATCGGTTTAGTGATGAAGTCGAAGGCGCCGCGGTTCATCGCAGTGCGGATGTTGGCCATGTCACCGTAAGCGGAGACGATGACCGTCGAAAGCTGCTGCCCCTCGGCCTGCTGCAGCTTCTCCAGCAGCGACAGGCCGTCCATACGGGGCATGTTGATGTCGCACAGCACCATGTCGATGTCGCTGTTGCCGTCGATGACGGACAGGGCGTCCACACCATCGCTGGCAAACAGGAAAATGACCGCGCCGTCGCGGATCTGACGCCGGAACTTCTGGACGATCAAGACCTCAAGATCGGGCTCGTCGTCGACCACGAGGATGCGCGCCGTCACGCCACCATTCCCAGTCGGGTTTCGATCTGTTGCCTGAGCGCCGAAAAGTCGATCGGCTTGGTCAGCAGCGCTTCGGCACCGTTCTCCAACGCCTTGCTCTTGGTTCCGGCGTCGCCATAGGCGGTGATCATGATGACCGGGACGTCGGGCCGCAGCACCTTGATCTTCGGCAGCAGCTCGAGCCCGCTCATGCCGGGCATGTTGATGTCGGACAGCACCAGGATCAGTGTCATCCCTTCGGCGCGGTCGATCTGCTCCAACGCATCGACCGCCGATTGCGCGAACTCCATGATGAAGCGGCTGGCTCGGATGTCGCGGCGGAACTGCTGGCGAAACAGCGGCTCGACGTCGGGCTCGTCGTCGACGACCAGGATGAGGAGGCTCATGCTTCACCTCCCGATTTTGCGAGCGAGGCCGCCGCGCGCGGCAGCACAATCCGGAACTCGGTGAACTCGCCTGGCTGGCTGTCGACGTCGATCGAGCCGGCATGCTGTTTGACGACGATGTCGTGGCTGAGCGACAGGCCGAGCCCGGTGCCCTCGCCGGCTGGCTTGGTCGTGAAGAATGGATTGAACATCTTCTCCTTCACCTCCGGCGGAATGCCGGTGCCGTTGTCGCGGATCCTGATTTCGACACGGTCGCCGAGACTCCTGGTGGTGGCGGAGAGCTTCGGCTCATAGCCCGCGCCATTCGCTGCGGCGCTGCGCTTGGCCGTTGCATAAAAGCCGTTGGAGATGAGGTTGAGAAGCACCCGCGTGATCTCCTGCGGGTAGAGATCGACATCCCCCGCCTGCGGGTCGAAATTCCGCGTCAGCGTGACGTTGAATCCCGGCTTTTCGGCGCGCGCCCCGTGATAGGCAAGGTTCAGGCTCTCCTCCACGACGGCATTGATGTCGATCGGACGATGCTCTCCAGAACCCGCGCGCGAATGCAGCAGCATGTTCCTGACGATGGAATCGGCCCGCTTGCCGTGCTGGACCACTTTGTCGAGATTGCTCTTGAGCACGCCTGTCAGCTCGGCGACCTCTTCGCGCACGGATGCCTCCAAAGGCGCTCCGGCCAGCACACTGCTCAAATCATCGATGAGTTCGCCGGAGAGCGCTGAGAAGTTGTTGACGAAGTTGAGCGGGTTCTTGATCTCGTGGGCGATACCGGCGGTCAACTGGCCGAGTGAGGCGAGCTTCTCCGTTTGCACGAGGCGGTCCTGCGCGGTCCTCAGATCTTCGAGCGAGCGTGACAATTCGCGGGTACGCGCCTGCACCTCGTCGAACAGCCGGACGTTCTCGATCGCTATGCCGGACTGGTCGGCAAATGTCTCGACGAGCTCGATCTGCCTCGGCGTGAAGTCCCGCACCTGTGACCGCGTCAGCGCGAACACGCCTACCGGCGCGCCTTCGCGCAAGATCGGAACGCATAGAATGGTCCGGTAGCCGCCGAGCTTCTGAAGCTGCGTTGCCCCGTAGTCCGGGTCGGCGAGCACGTCCGAAACGTGGACGGCGCGGGCTTCGAGGGCCACCCGTCCGGTGACGCTGTCGCGACTGGCGGCGAAGGGATTGGCTTTGGCGAAAACCGCGGCTTCAGGCAAATTGCCGTACTCGGCCGACCACCGGTAGAGATCGCCGTCGCGCTTGAAGATGACGCTCGTGTCCGCGTCGCACAGCTTGGCCGCTGATTCCACCAGCGTGTCGAGAACCGTCTGCAGGTCGAACGTAGAGCGGCTGATCGCCTTCAGCACGTCGGCCGTCGCCGTCTGCTGCTGCAGCGACTCGCTTAGCTCGGCTGTGCGCGTCTGCACCTCCTCAAACAACCGCGCGTTCTCGATGGCGATGACAGCCTGATCGGCGAAAGTCTCGACCAGCTCGATCTGCTTTGGCGAGAACGGCCCGGGCGCCTTGCGCATGACCAGAAGCAACCCCATCAGCTCCGTGCCGCGCAGGAGCGGAACGCCGAGGATGCAGCGAACGCCGCGCTGCCGCGCCACGTCGGTGAAGGTGAACTCGGGATCGGCTTCGAAATCCGGGACGTGAACGGTTTTCTGTTCCAGCAGAACGCGCCCCGACACCGATCCGCGCCCCGGCTGGCGCATGATCTTGGTATGGGCAGGGGCCGCTTCCGGATCTCGGCTGAAGGTCGTGGTCCACTGAAATCCGTCGTCGACCAGACGATAGAAATCGGCAATGTCCGCGTCGCAGAGGTGCGCGGCGGACTCTGCCAGGGTGTCAAGGACGTTCTGCAGGTCGAAGGCCGACCGGCTGATGACCTTGAGCACGTCTGCTGTCGCTGTCTGCTGCTGAAGCGACTCGCTTAGCTCCGCGGTCCGCGCCTTGACCTCATCAAACAGGCGGACATTTTCGATGGCGATCACGGCCTGGTCGGCGAAGGTCTTCAGAAGTTCGACTTGCTTAGCGGCAAGAAAGCCCGTCTCAGCACGCCCGACTGCTATGCAACCGATGGGCAGGCCGTCACGCAGCATCGGCACGGCGACAGCACTGCGCAGGCCCGAAAAAGCCGCCGCGGCGCGATGCGTGAATTCACTATCCAAGGTGAGGTCCGGGATCTGCGCCACGTCAAGATATAGAATTGCCCGTTCGGCAGCGCTGCCGCGAGTAGGTGCCACGGGAAAGGTGTTACGCACGATCTCAACGCTTTCTTCGGTGATGCCGTGATGCGCGACGAAATGCAGAAGCTCGCCGTCAAATCTGTAGACAAAGCAGAACTGCGCTTCGCATAGACGGGCGGCGCTTTGCGCGATCATATTAAACACTGGCTGCCCATCGGTGGGCGAGCGGCTGATGACGCTAAGCACATCGCTGGTCGCCGTCTGGTACTCCAGTGCCTCTGTGGCCTCCCGTGTCCGCTGCTGCACCTCCTCGAAAAGGCGGACGTTCTCGAGCGCAATTACGGCCTGGTCGGCAAAGGTCTGGACAAGTTCGATCTGGCTATCGGTGAAGGGCCCGGGTTCGGGTCGCGTCATTGCGAAGACGCCAATTACCGATCCTTCGCGCATGAGCGGTACACAGAGCACAGCCGAATAACCTCCGAGTCGCGGAGCTTCGGGAAGGCCATGTTCGGTGTCCTTGGTAACATCCGGAATGTGGACGACTGCCTTGTCGAGTGCTGTTCGGCCGACCCAGGATTGTCGGCTGATCGGACTCGGATTCGCCTCTTCATACGCGCGATACTCCGGGGTTTGGTCGTAGCCTGCCGCAAGCCGGAAGACATCGCCGTCCCGCATAAAGATGCCAGACGTTTTCGCACCGCAGAGCCTCACAGCAGAATCGATAAGTGTCTGCAGGACGCTCTGCAGGTCGAATGCGGAGCGGCTTATGACCTTGAGCACATCCGCGGTCGCGGTCTGCTGCTGTAATGCTTCGCCAAGCTCGGCGGTGCGAGCCTGCACCTCTTCGAAGAGCCGCACATTGCCGATCGCGATGACGGCCTGGTTGGCGAAAGTTTTGAGAAGGCCAATTTGGCTGTCGCTAAAGGGCCGCGCCTCGATGCGCCGGATCATAAGCGCTCCGATTGCTTTTCCTTCCTGCAACAGTGGAGTGGCGAGAATTGCGCGAAAACCAAGGCGTTGAGCCATCATTCGGCCAGTTGCAAACTCCTCTCCAGCGATGGTCAAGTCGTGAACGTGGACCGGCACCCGATCCAATACGGCGCGGCCGGTAACGATGTCGCGCGCGACCGGCAAGCCAGCACCGTCAATCGGAATCGGTCCGTGATGCGCTCCCACAGCCAGCCTGTCGGAGCGCAGTAGATAGATCGTTGCGTCATAGGCGTCGCAGAGCCGAGCGGCACTTTCAGCGACGGCGTCCAGCACAGGCTGAATGTCCGTAGGAGACCCGGCAATCACTTGCAATATTGCGCCGGTCGCTGTCTGCTTCTCTAGCGCGTCGGTCAGGTCACGGCCACGCGACCCGACCTCTTCGAACAGCCGCACGTTCTCGATCGCGATGACCGCCTGATCCGAAAATGTCTGCACTAGTTCGATTTCGCGCGTACTGAACGGCGAGACCGACGAGCGGGCGAGGACGAACACGCCGGTCACGGCGCCGTCACGCATCAGCGGAACGCCCAGCAGGGTGCGGAAGCCGCCGAGCCGCTGGCCTTCGATGTTGGTATACTCCGGATCGTCGAGAACGTCGGCAATCTGCTCCACGGACCCGCTCTGGGCAACGCGGGCGGCGATGCTGCCCCGGCCTGGCGTGACCGGGAGGTTGTTCATGTGGTCCTGGAATTCTTGGCTCCATCCGATCTGTACCGTCGGCTGCAACACGTCGCCCTGGCGCAGATAGATGTAGCCCATCCCGGAATGACAGAGGTCGGACGCGGACTTCACAAGCGTATGCAGCACGGAATCGAGATCGAACGCCGAACTGCTGATCGTCTTCAACACTTCGGCCGTCGCCGTCTGCTGTTCCAGCGCTTCAGTCACCTCACGGTTGCGCGCCTGCACCTCGTCGAACAGGCGGACATTCTCGATGGCGATCACCGCCTGGTCGGCGAAGCTCTCGACCAGTTCGACTTGACGCGGTGAAAATAGCCCGATCGCCCGCCGCGCCATGCCGAATACGCCGATGGTCTCCTGACCCCGCTTCAGCGGAACAGAAAGTACTCCGCGGAAACTGCCCATGATTGCCGCTTCCGGCCTTTCGTATTCCGGGTCTTCAAGCGCGTCCGCCACGTGGATCGTCAATCCCTCCAGCGCGGCGCGGCCCTGGAACGTCCCTCGTCCCACGATATGTGGATTGGCTCGTTCGTATGCATGCAGCTCAGCAGCCTGCCCGCCGCCTGCCATGAAACGCAACGTATCGCCAACGCGCAACGTGATTGCGCCCATGTCCGCCCCGGCTAGGCGTATTGCCGAGTCGACCAGCGTCTGCAGTACCGGTTGGAGATCGAAGGCCGACCGGCTGATTGCCTTGAGCACATCGGCGGTCGCGGTCTGCTGCTCCAACGCCTCGCCGAGGTCGCGTGTACGCGCCTGCACCTCGTCGAACAGTCGCACGTTCTCGATGGCGATGACCGCTTGGTCGGCGAAAATCTTGAGCAGCTTGATCTGCTTCTCGTTGAAAGGCTTGACCTCGATGCGCCTGATGACGAGCACGCCGATCGCCTCGGTGTCACGCATGAGAGGTGTTGCGAGCATCGTGCGGTGGCCAAGCCTTTCGGCAAGTGTTTGGCTGACAGGAAACTCCGCACCTGCAACCGCTATGTCGTTGACATGCACAGTCTTGCAGTCGGCGAAGGCGCGACCGCAGACCCAATCGCGTGCGACCGGCATCGGTTCGAAGTCGAAGGCGATGGGGCCGTAGTGCGCTTTGGGGAATAGTGTCCCGTCTCGCGCCAGGAAAATGCCGGCGTCGTAGGTGTCGCAGAAGCGCGCAGCACTCTCCGCCACGACCTGCAGGACGGGTTGGATGTCGGTCGGCGATGCGGCGATCACCCTGAGGATCGCACTCGTCGCAGTCTGCTGTTCAAGGAGATTGGCGACCTCCGCGGTGCGTACCTGATTTTCTTCGCGCGCCGCTGTCAACTCGGATCGGAGCGAGCTGATCGTCATCTCAGAGTCGGAGTCGGGCCCTCCCACTGAGGTGCTCCTGTTTTTCTCTGCTCAGTGTCGGCTTTGGCCAACCCAGCGTCAAGGTTGGTGACCTGCAACGTCCGTTTGTGACGCAGCGCGGCCGCTTTGGTGATGCACCTGAGCGTCGGCGTTCGGAGCTATTGCAGATAGGGAATACGTCCGAGAGATGGGGTCGTAGGCGGAGTGTCCGCTTCTTCGCGCCTTGACCTAAAACCAGGCGGTCAGCTTCCGGCCAACAGCGGTCATTCGATGCCTTGTCCCTAAGGGGGCCGCTCATGGCTAAGTTGCCCGTACCAGCAGCCGGTTCAAGGGGCAAAATCTGACCTGTTGTCGACATCAGCCCGGACAAGTACCGGTTGCAGAATCTTCAGGAAGGAAGAAGCTTCGCCGCTCGCAAGGAGTGAGTTCGCGAGGCACGGTGCGCCGGGCGAAGTCAATGAGGTCCTTGGGTGTCTGGAAGACGCGAACGATGCGGACCCTTTCCTCGCCGGAAACAATTGCGACCTGGGTGCCGTCGGAACTGAAAGCTGCGCGTGTAAGGCCCGGTCGAACGGTCGCTTCGTCCTGGCTGCCAAGGACGGCAATCTGGCGCCCCGATTGTGTCGCCCATAGCCGGACCGTGCGATCTTCGGACGACGCGGTCACGACGTACAAACCACTGGGACTGACCTGGGCGCTGTCGACGGCGCCGCTGTGGCCCCTAAGAACGGCCCTTTCCAGTCCGCCAGCGACGCTCCATATCCGGACGGTTCCGTCGCGCGAGGCAGTCAGCAGCGACTGACCGTCGGGGCTGAAGGCGACTACCGTTACCTCGCCGGTATGTCCCTCTAGCGTTACGACGTTTGCTCCGTCCGTGGTCGACCAAATTCGGGCCGTGTGGTCGATTGAGCCCGTGGCGACCAGTTGACCGTCCGAGTTGAAGGCTGCTGCCGTGATGCGACCCTGATGCCCCACAAGAGCCTTAAGCTCAGCCCCGCCCGCCTTCAGGAGGTGGCCCGCATTGTCTTCCCTGGCCGCGAGGATCAGACGTCCGTCGGGGCTAAGAATGGCCTGCGGCAGACTGCTGCTTGTATTGATGACGGCCAGCTCGGTGCCGGTCGCCGCGTCCCATAGCTGCGCGGTACCGTTGATCGATGCGGAAACAAGCGATTTGCCATCGCGGCGTAGAAGCCCCAGATCACCTTGGCCCGAGGCTGATCCTCGGCATGTCGTCGCCTTCGCCTTCCATCAGGAAGGCGCCCAGTGCGCTCATCAATGCCTCGGCGCTGTCTTTCTCAAGATGAAGCTCGATCTCCTCGTCGTCTTCCGTCACCAGCAGTAACGTGCCTCTCAGCGGATTGCGCGAAATGACCACCACATCTTCATCCTGATAGTCAGCTTCCTTCGCCATAGGCTTGCTTCCTCCCAAAGTCGCAAGGCGTCATTTCGGTGTTCGCTTCGAAAAAGGAGAATACTTGCGTCTGTCTCTGGCTCCAAGGGCTCGTGTCCCGGCTTCTCGTGCCAGAACACCTGACGCACGTCGCGCTGGTCGACCTTCTACCAAAATCTGGAAGAAAGCCCAGACCCGAACGCGCGAGAGCCTATTCATTTCGCGCAGCAGTGGCAGCGGCGGCTACTCGGGGCGTGGCTCTCAGCGGTGTCCGTTGAGGGACCCAGCTGGTCGGATTCAATACGCCCGAAAGCATCGAGCCAAGGTGAGATGCCGAGGCAGACCTTGGGCGTCGAGCGAAGGCGCCTCAACGAGCTGGCGTCTGCCGCGACGCTGGAATTGAAGTTGGTACCGTGTTCTCGCCCACCGGGGGCCGAAGGGACTGACCGTTGCAACGACGACCGAAGCTGCGGCTCTCTCCTTGCCGATGGCGGTGATGTTAGCGAGGTGCTGGATCAGAAGGTTTGGCAGTGCGTTCGTCTGCCTAGGTGAGGACGGGCCGAGTGACTTTGCCACCGACCACGCCTAGAGCGTCCACATTGCCAGTGCCTTCTCCGCTCCAATCTGGTCGTCCCTGATTCTGAGGACCGCCTGCCGCGTCAAGCCCGTGACCTTGGCAATGGCCGATGCACCAGCCCCTGTGCCCAGCATTGTAACCACCGTGTCGAACGCCTCACGGTCGTAGCTCGGCTTCCTGCCACGGTACGACCTGGGGTCAGACTTGGCGTCCTCAATGCCCGCCTTCTGGGCTTCCTTGGTGGCGACGGCCTGTGCTTCAGCCGTTGCGGCCATGAAGGCTATCAGCGCGTCCCTAACGGCCTGCTGGATGGGGTCTTTGGTTGCTCCGTCGAACACCATGGCATTGATGACGGTCTTGATGACCACGCCGTCACGCATGAAATGCCGGATGCTGTCCGAAACGTCCCGATAGTCGCGACCCAGCCGGTCGACCCAGCGCACCACAAGCGTGTCACCGGGGCGGAGGATGTCGAACAACCGCTTTCCTTCAGGTCGCTCTGCCAGCTTGGTCGAGATGCCGGATACACCATGGTCGGCAACTTCTTGATCGATCTTGAAGCCGGCTGCCTCGGCCTGCTTGCGCTGATGCTGAAGCGTCTGGTCGGCAGTAGAGACACGGGCATAGAGGATGGTCTTGGGCACAGGTCGGCTCCTATCCGAAAGGGTTATGTCCGTTGACTATCCTGTCCGTTGATCCAAGTCAATCCTAACGGGCACCCTTCCCGGAGCCATTCCACCTGACCGTTAGGCTATGGCCTAACGGACGAGTATCGCCTGTGGGACGGTTCTGCTACTGACCTCTTGCTGGGATGGGATGCCATTGCGGCGCCGCTATGGGTGGTGGTCGGCCCGGGCTCGATGTTTGCTCGCTACCTTTATGAGGAGATCGCGGTGCGCTCCCCGAAAGACCAGAGCGGCGCATCCTACCCAATCGGCGGCTTTCGGCCATGACGTTCGACGTCTCGGGTGCGCAATGAGCCAAGCTTGTATCAAATCGACGCAAACTACGCTGTCGGAACCGACGCAGATGGTGCGACCTCAAGGGCGCAGTGTCTCCAGCGTCCTCTGTGCGGCGATGAGGTCCACGATTGGATACTTAGTGTTAAATGTGTGGACCACCGCTTGCAGCCGCGTCGCGGCCTCATGCACACGACCTTGACGTGCCAGAACTGATGCTAGTTGTGTTGTGGCGCGAAGCTCGAAGAGTCTCGCTTGCTGCCGACGGGCAGTGGCAATTGCTGTTTCGAATAGGTGCGCGGCACCCGTCAGGTCACCTCGGCCCGCGGCGATTTGGCCACGAAGGCGAATACATTCTGCTAGATGGCACGCCTCGTCCGTGTCGAAAACGAGGGTATCGACATCATCAAGCATTTGCGATGCGTCTTCGATGTGACCAGCCCGCAGGAGAAGATCACAAAGTTCGCATGCTTTCTCAGGGGTATGAAATACCACGCCGTGCCCACGCCAAACAACCAAACTTTCCCGGACGTCAGCGATGCCGGCATCCAGTTCACCTAAATGCGAGCGTGCATGGCCACGCCACCTGATGCCGCTGCTTCGACGCGCCGTATAGCCATGCAGTTCGCAAATCTCGACAATCTTCTTAGCGTTCTCAAGGAGTTCCTTGTACTGACCAAGTAGCGCGCACAATTCGCAATGCCCGAGAAGACGCCACGCGAATTCGAAGGGCTTATCGACCTGGTCAAAATTTCGAATTAGGCGCTCTTTCTCTTCGACGGCATCATCAAAGAAACCCAATATAATCAGCGATGCGCTAAAATATTCCTCGGCAGCGACACGGAGTTGATCGAACAAGATACCCCGATTTGGGTCAACATGATCAATCAAATCTAAGCCATTCCGCAAAGCTTCAGCTGCCTGCGGTTGTTCTCCCCGGCTATAATGAGCCATCCCCTTGGTTGCCCAAAGACCGCTTAGATAGGCCGGTGGAAGGAGATCGGCACAGTCTGCGAGCTGCTTTTCCGCCAGGATCAGGTAATCGTGATTGCGCCCAGTGGCATAAAAAAATGGAGCGGATGAAAGCGCAACGTCACATTGCAATTCGACCGATGCAGTGTTCGCGGCAGCAAGACGTGCATCTTCAAGCGTCTTCCCAAGGCGCTCAGAACGATACCCTTCAACCTGCATCAAGGCATTGGCCATCGCAAGGTGGAGACGTGTCATCCGTTCGGCGCCGCCGAACACATCGCCAACTCTCCTGCTGCAGTCAATAGCACTGGCAAAGTGCGATACGGCTTCCCTGATGGCAGCTCTGGCCACGGCGGCCACTCCCGCCTTTTGCCAGTAATCGAGCGCGCCTGCCCAATCCCCAGCTTCCTGAAAGTGGTGCGCGAGGAGTTCGGGTTGCGCTTCAGTGATTTCGGTCCACTTCTCCTCCAACACATCTGCGACACGCTTATGTAGCTCCTGGCGCTTAGCGCGCAGCAGCGTGCCATAGGCTGCGTCCTGAACGAGCGCATGTTTGAAGAGGTAAGTGGCCAGTGGCCGCGTCCCGCGGCAGAACACCAGACCGGCGCCGACGAGTTGATCCAGTCCGTCATTTAGCTCAGCGGCATTTCGCTGTGCGATTGCTGCCAGCAATTCGTAGGAGAACTCCCGACCGAGAACCGCGCCGAACTGCGCGACCTCCTTAACGGCTGAGCCGAGGCAATCGAGCCGCGCCATCAACGAGGCATGCAGCGTGGCGGGAACGTTCAACGCCGTCGCGGCAGCTCGTGAGAGCACCGTCCTTGCGTTGCCGCTCTCCAACACCGCCTTGGTCAGCTCCTCGACGAACAGTGGCACCCCATCCGTGCGCCCGATGATCTCCGCGATCACGTCCCTCGGCAGCTCTCCGGTGCCGACGACCCGCTGGACCAGCGCGGCACCTTCACGACGATCGAGCCGATTGAGGACCATAACCGTGACGTGCGACTGCCCGGTCCACGGTGGTTGAAACTCGGGGCGGAAGGTGAGGAGAAGCAGAACCGGCAGGCGCGGCACCCGCTCGATGACTAGGTCGAGCAGCTCGCGCGAGCTGGGGTCGATCCAGTGCAGATCCTCGAAGAGCATCAGCACCGGACCTTGTCGCGCCAGATCTTCGAGCTGCCTGAGCAGCGCATCGAAGGTTTTCTCTTTCTTACGCTGCGGCGCCAGTTGGAGAGGCGGGAAACGGCCGTCGGTCGGCAACGACAGCAGCTCCGCCAGCAGCGCCCCGTCCTCCGACGAGGCCGGGGCAAGCAGGGCGCCAAGCTTATCCAGCTTTCTCTCAGGCGGGTCGTCGCGCTCCAACCCGGCGGCACGTTCTAGCTGCGCAATGGTCGGGTGGAGCGCGCTGTCTTGATGGTGCGGCGAACAGAAATAGCGCAAGCGGGTGTGTGGCTCATTCTGGATCCGCTCCTGCAAGGTGAGGGTGAGGCGCGACTTTCCGATGCCGGGCTCCCCTGAGAGCAGCACCACACGACCTTCACCACTTTTCGCACGCTGCCAGTGGCGCTGCAGCAGGTCGACCTCCTCCTCACGCCCGACCAGCGGCGTCGGCGTCGTCCCATGCATTGCCTCGAACCGGCTTTCGACAGCACTCTCACGAACCACTTGATAGGGATGAATCGGCTCCGGAAAGCCTTTCACCTCGAGGGCGCCAAGATCGCGATATTCGAAAAGATCGCCGACCAGCCGCCGCGTTTGCGGCCCGATCACGACCGCTCCGGGTTCTGCGAGAGCTTGCAGGCGGGCGGCGAGGTTCGGCGTCTCGCCCACGACGCCACGCTCTTGCCCTTCGCCGGCGGTGATCAGATCGCCAACGACGACCTGTCCGGTGCCGATGCCGATACGAACCCGCAATGGCTCGGGCTCTGGGAGTCGCCTGACGGCATCGACGAGAGCAAGGCCAGCGCGCACCGCCTGCTCGGCGGCGTTCTCGTGCGCTTGCGGGTAGCCGAAATACACCAAAACTCCGTCGCCCATATATTTGGCGACAAAGCCGCCGAAGTGAGCGACCGTATCGGCAACACACCGGTGATACGCTCCGATGATCTCACGCAGGTCCTCGGGATCCAGACGCGTCGCCAGAGCCGTCGAGCCGACGAGATCCACGAACATGACGGTCAGCTGTCGACGCTCCGCGCTTAGCTCTCGGGTGCGGCTCTGAGCCGAGATGTCATCAGTGCTCGCGTCGGGATGGCTAGACGACGGCCCCAGCCTCACTACCGCCTTGCGGAAACGCTTGCGATGACCGAGGAGCATACCGAGCTTCTCGAGGTCGGCATCGGTCAACTCCAGCAGGACTTCCGCGTCGATCGCGTTGTCGCGAAATGCCTGCTCGTATTGCTGGAGGCCCAGGCCTCGCAACCAAGCGGCAACGTCCACACAGCTCTCCCAAGGCTGAGTTCGGTCCCTCAGCCGCAATATTAGCTCAGATGTCAGAAAAATGCTGTAGCTCGGATTTCTGGCGAAGCTGGAGGTCCCTCCCGAAGAATCGGGGCCTTGGAGTCCGACATGGTTAAGAGGCGTTGTGATATATTGACGATCACCCCTGAGGGCACCAGGTGTTGCCTCTGGCCGTCATCTTCGTTCGACCATCAGGGAGAGATGGGGCAACGAGCAGACCCAATTCAGGACATTTTGAACCGATGCCCCGTATGACTCCTCAGCAAAAGATTGCACTGGCTATCGAGAGCCGCGCTGAAGGCTGAAGGACTGAGCTCGGAGAAAAGGATAGAGCTTCGCCGCGCGGCGAAGAACCTGCTCGCGGCGAACGCTATAGAGGAGGGCAGGAACCAGTCGAAGTCCTCGGCTGAAGCACTCGCACGCATATTCGATCAAGCTGCAGAGCAACGCTGGTCGGAGGATCCTGCGCCAGGAGCTCGGGTTGGCCTGCTGCCGGTTTTTCGGACACGAGGTTAAGCTAACATAGCTTGTTCCTCGAACTCCACGGGGCTGAGATAGCCGAGTGTCGAGTGCCGCCGCCGAGGATTGTAGAAGCGCTCGATGTAGTCGAACACATCTGCCCTGGCTGCATCTCTCGTCCTGTAGACCTTGCGGGCTGTGCGTTCGGTTTTCAACGACGGGAAGAAGCTCTCCATCGCAGCATTGTCCCAGACGTTGCCCGACCGGCTCATTGAACAAGTGATGCCGTGGTCGGCCATCAGGCGCTGGAACTGCTCGCTCGTGTATTGCGATCCCTGGTCGGAATGATGCAGCAGGCTGTCGGGCTTGCCCCGGCGCCAGATCGCCATGATGAGCGCATCGGTGACGAGTTGGGCTGTCATCTCGGCCTTCATCGCCCAGCCGACGACCCGCCGGGAGAAGAGGTCGACCACGGCGGCAACGTAGGGCCAACCTTCTGCGGTCCAGATGTAGGTGAAGTCGGCGATCCATTTCTGGTTCGGTGCCGATGCCTCGAAGGCGCGATCGAGGAGGTTGTCCGACACTGTTGCTCGCTCGCCCGTATCCTTCGGCAGTCCGCGGCGCCGAGGCCGGGCCCGCAAACCGTTCTCCCGCATCAGACGTTCGATACGATGCAGGCCGCAGGAAAGCCCCTCGGCCAGCACGTCATGCCACACGCGACGAGAACCATAGGTGCGATCGCTGCTCTTGAAGCTGCGGTCGATCCTGGAAACGAGGATCTCGTCATGGCGGGAGCGGGCGCTGGGACTGCGGTTGAGCCAGGCATGGAAGCCTGAGCGGGACACATCCAGCGCACTGCACAGCCATGCCACCGGCCATATATTCCGGTGCCTCGCGATGAAAGCGAACCTCATGTCACTTCCCTCGCGAAGTAGGCTGCGGCCTTTTTTAGGATGTCGCGCTCCGCCTTCAGCTTCGCCACTTCCTTGCGCAGCCGGTCAATCTCCTGCTGCTCAGGCTTCATCTGCCCATGGCCGGGAAACGCATGCTGCGGATCGGTCGACAGCTCGCGCACCCATTTGCGCAGCACATTCTCGTGGAGATCGAGGTCGCGGGCAGCCTGGGCCACCGCAACGCCCCGATCCTTGATCAATCTCACCGCCTCAAGCTTGAACTCGCGGCTGAACTTCCGTCTTTGCATTCCGACTCTCCAGTTCCGTTAAACACCTTATCTCGGTGTCCACGAAACCGGCAGCAGGCCAATCCTACCGCAACAAACGACAGGGCGGAATGGAGGCTCCTCCCCACCGTGGTGTTCCAGGAATTCTCGAATGAAGAGCGATGCATGGCGGCCAAGACGAAACTTGAGGGCAGATTAAAGGAGGCGGGAGACAAGCTAAAAAGTGGTTTAGAAGACTTGAAGAGCGTAGGTGGGGCTGACCCGGCGCAGATCATCATTGCCTTTAATGTGGAATGCCTTCCGAAGTAAGCCCGTCCGCGGAGCGGCACGCATATGCGATACGTCGTCAGCTTGATGAAGGTGGCTTTTTTTGCCGGCGTGGGCCTGTTTGCCGGCGGGGTGCTCGACCCGCATCCGTCCGCCAATCGCATCTCGAACCTCCCTTCATGAACTGGAACTGTTGGAACTGGGATTTTTAAGTACTAAGCTCAATGCGGTGCCTATACCTAGCGCCGATGGCGATTTGCCCGGCGGGATGTCCGGGAGAGACGCATGTCAGACGCCGCCCTCATGTCATCGTTGAGCATTCTGGTCGTTTTTGGCGACATCGAAGCTGGAACGACGCTGCAGCGGACTCGTGCTGGTCGAGAAGTTGCGTGCGCGCGGACTTGACGTCATCGCCGCGCTCGGTGGACGACGGCGTGGCGGCGATCCGCTCGGATCCCCTGATGGCTCGCAGAAGGGTTGGACGGCATTCGCCAGTCGTGCCAACCGAAGCATATCCGCATGACCGAAAACCGAGCAGAAATTCACCCTCGACGAACCGATAACGCGCGAGTCTTGGCGCGTCAGAACGCTAAGGCTGGCCAATGGCGATCCTCGCCCCTTGAACTCAGAGCCACCCCCCTGAAAAACCCGCTCGGCGCAAGCCCGCCACTATCGGCGGACAACGGCGCATGATGTTCCAGAGCAAACCGGTTCGGAAATTTTCGATCATCAACACGACAGGCCCTTGGTCTATGCCAAAGTGACAAGGGGTTATCCAGAAGCCGGTGGCACTATCGTCCATCGCGTACGACTGGTTGAACGACGGTTTGAACCCGTAGAGTCGTGTCATGCCGAGGTTCATCCGGGCAAAGTTGCGGGCCGTCGGGACCACTATCTCTGGCGCAAATGGCAGCGAGGCAATGACAACCCATGGCGCGACCGTCCCGTCGTCGGGACCGAACGGAGCGCCGCGGGCGTTGTAGTCGAAGAACTGCCGCTCGACCCCATTGACCACTCGGGTAGCCCAACCGGGCCCGTCGCATGCGGTGAAGCCCCAACAGTATTGCCCGTAGCCGACGAAATTCATCGGATTGCGGATCGCATACTCCTGCTGCACGAACGTCGCTTGCCGGCTGTTCTCAAAATAATCGCTGTCGTGCTCCCGCATGAATTCGTCGCGGATGCCTCGAAAGTCCACCCACATGTGCGACAATTGGTGCGTAAAGAGCGGCCCCGAATGAAGCAACTCGCGCCCGTAGATCTTCTTCCATTCGTAGGTTGCGGTGTAGGCCGCATAGCTCTGCCGCGGCAGCGGGTGGGTCGGTGAACCAAGGCCGAGGATGTAGAGCAGCAAGCCCTCATCATACCCTTGCCACCGATACGGGATGAACCCGCTTTCCGGGCGCCAGCCATGCGTCAGCGAGAGGCCGCCATCGCAGGCCCAGTTCCAGTCGGCCCGTTCATAAAGCGCCGTGGCAAGCTGGCGGATTTCCGTCTCATCGGCGGTGTCGCGGTCGAAGTAGGTGGCGACCGTCAGGGCGCCGGCGAACAGAAAGGCTGAATCGATAGTCGACAACTCACATTGCCAGACCCGCCGACCCGTCTCGATATCCAGAAAATGGTAGAAAAAGCCTTTGTAGCCGGACGTATCCGGCTCTGGTCCCTGAGGACATTCCATCAGGAACCGCAGTCGCTTGCGGGTTATCTTCGCCGCGAATTGCCGGATGATGACGCCGCGTTCTACAATGACGGGAATCGTCGCGAGCGCCATGCCGATTGCCGCGATGCTTGCCGGGGCATTCGGGTCTGTCTTGTCTCGAACCAGGCCGTTGTCCGGATTGGTCTCGTGCAGATAGTACAGCAATGTCGTAAACTGCAGCCGCCCCAGGTCCTGGTCGGTCGGCTGCCGGTCGAGGTCTGCGTCGATAGAAAGCGTTTCAGGCATGACGCGAATGTGTCCGGTCAAGCCAACGTCACTCGGACGTCGTGCATTCTTGCCTCAAATGTTGTCCCCTTCAGTTGTAGTTTTCTGAGAGGCGCTGGCCTTGCCTTTCAATCCCCACTTCCAGCCGCTGATTGTCGGCATGTCATCACCGTACATCTCGATGTACTGCCTGTGTTCGATCAGCTTCTCATGGATGGCTTGCTTGAAGTATGCGGCGCGCGCTCCCAGTTCAGGGAGGCGGTCAATCACGTCCTCAGCTAGGTGGAACCGGTCGAGGTCGTTCAGCACCACCATGTCGAACGGGGTCGATGTGGTTCCTTCCTCCTTGTAACCACGGACGTGCAGGTTGTGGTGGTTCGTCCGGCGGTAGGTCAGCCGGTGGATAAGCCACGGGTAGCCATGGAAGGCGAAAATAATCGGCCTGTCTTTCGTGAACAGCGCATCGAAATCAGGATCGGAGAGGCCGTGCGGATGTTCGCTCGATGGCTGCAGTTTCATCAGGTTCACCACATTCACCACGCGCACTTTCAATTCCGGCAAGTGCTCGCGTAGCAACTGAACCGCAGCCAGCGTCTCGAGCGTTGGAACGTCGCCGCAACACGCCATCACTACATCAGGCTCGTGACCTTCGTCGTTGCTGGCCCACTTCCAGATGCCGAGACCTTCGGCGCAGTGTTTGATGGCTTGATCCATCGTGAGCCATTGCGGAGCCGGTTGCTTTCCGGCGACCACGACGTTGACGTAATTGCGGCTGCGCAGGCAGTGGTCGGTCACCGAAAGCAGTGTGTTGGCGTCAGGTGGCAGGTAGATCCGGATCACCTCCGCTTTCTTGTTCGCAACGTGATCGAGGAATCCCGGATCCTGATGACTGAATCCATTGTGATCCTGCCGCCACACGTGGGAACTGAGAAAATAGTTGAGCGAGGCAATCGGGCGCCGCCACGGGATATCGTTGCACACTTTCAGCCATTTGGCGTGCTGGTTGAACATCGAATCGATAATGTGAATGAAGGCTTCATAGCAGGAGAAGAAGCCGTGGCGGCCGGTTAGCAGGTAACCCTCCAGCCAGCCCTGGCATTGATGCTCGCTCAGCACTTCCATCACACGGCCATCCGGCGAGAGGTGGTCGTCTTCCGGGTAGATTTCCGCCATATAGCATCGGTTCGTCACCTCCAGCACGTCCTGCCAGCGATTGGAATTGTTTTCGTCCGGGCTGAACAGGCGGAAGTTCTGGCTTTCCAGATTCAATTTCATGACGTCCCGGAGAAACTTGCCCATCTGCCGTGCAGACTCGGCCGTGGTTTCGCCCGGACGAGGCACATTCACCGCATAGTCGCGGTAGTCCGGCATCTTGAGGTCCCGCAACAGCAACCCGCCGTTGGCGTACGGATTGTCGCTCATCCGGCGATGACCTGTTGGAGCCAGCGACGCCAACTCGGAATTCAGTCGACCGTGAGCATCGAACAAGTCGTCTGGCCGGTAACTTCTCATCCACTCTTCGAGAATTCGGATGTGCTCTGGCTTGTCCATCTCGCCCATGGGAACCTGATGCGAACGCCAGTAGTCCTCACATTTCTTGCCGTCGATTACCGGTGGGCAGGTCCAGCCTTTTGGCGTGCGGAAGATAATCATCGGCCAGGCGGGCCGTTTCAGGTTGCCGTTGTTTCGGGCATCGTTCCAAATCTGCTTGATTTCCGCCACCGCTGTGTCGAGCACGTCGGCCAGCTGCTGGTGGACGTTTTCCGGATCGCTCCCTTCGACGAAGTACGGTGTGTAGCCCATGCCCTCGAAGAACTTCTGCAACTCGTCCTTGGGAATACGGGCAAGAAAGCACGGGTTCGCAATTTTGTACCCGTTGAGGTGAAGGATGGGGAGCACACAGCCGTCGCGGGCTGGATTGAGGAATTTGTTGCCGTGCCAGCCGGTCGCGAGAGGCCCAGTCTCGGCTTCACCGTCGCCAACGATACAGGCGACAATGAGGTTCGGGTTGTCAAAGGCAGCGCCAAAAGCATGACTCAACGCATAGCCGAGTTCCCCGCCTTCGTGAATGCTGCCCGGCGTTTCCGGGGCAACGTGACTGGGGATGCCACCCGGGAAGCTGAACTGTTTGAACAGCCTCTTCATGCCTTCCACGTCTTGGCCGATATTTGGGTACATCTCGCTGTAAGTGCCTTCCAAATAAGCGTGAGCAACCAGTGACGGTCCGCCATGCCCCGGGCCGATGATGTAGATCATGTCGAGGTCGTCGCGCCTGATGACCCGGTTGAGATGGACGTAAAGCATATTCAAGCCCGGCGATGTTCCCCAGTGACCGAGCAGGCGCGGCTTGATGTGCTCGCGCTTCAGCGGCTCCCTCAATAACGGGTTATCGAGGAGGTAGATCTGGCCGACCGAGAGATAGTTGGATGCCCGCCAGTAAGCGTCCATTGTCATCAGTTCCCCGGCTGAGAGGGGACCCTCGGCTGTGGATTGCGTGCTGGCGACATGTTTCTTGTCCGTGGAGGTTTTGATCGATGCCATGGGTCACTCCTGTGTCGGGATGGAAACCGTTCATGGTTGATGCGGTCTGGCCAAGTTGGCTTCCCGGTCAGTGCAACAGACTGCCTCGCGTATGATCTGTCGCGCCTCATGGTACACCCTAGACGACAGTTTAGTCCAAATTTTACCGGAGAGACCGCAGTTTCGCGTAATGTGTGCCAATGCCGCGCCAGCAGGATCTTTCGCGATGTGATGACTTGCGAACCCAAACGGCCGGGATGCGGCGGCTCTCCTGCTCCTGAAGGTGCGCGACGATGTTCGTGCATAAGACATCCGGCGACTTGTGCAGCAGGCCAGTCATTGAATTTTGCCTGCGAAAGTCGTTGTGGGACCGCACAGAAAAGAGACCGCCGCAGGACAGAACCTTGGCTCGGGCGAGCGTCGCTAAATGCGGGCAATCCAAGCCATTGGCTTAACAGGTTGCAAAGTTCGAACGAAACTTGGAGGATTGGGCGCCGTGAGTTTCCTTTATCAACGCGACTGGCCGAAAACCGAGGATCAGGAGCCATCCAAGGAGCCCAAGACTGTCGCTCGGCGCAGTAACGACACACCAGCAAAGCAATTTCGATGACAACGATTCCAGAGACCGCTCAGCCAACCGCCCATGCGAAATACGAGCGCTTGATCGAGCGCGCAAAACGGTCGCCCGCAGCGCCGACCATCGTTGTGCATCCCTGCGACGAGGCTTCGTTGCGTGGCGCAAGCGAAGCAGCCGAAGAGGGCCTGATACTTCCGATCCTGGTGGGGCCAAGCCGCAGAATTCGCGCCGTCGCGGAAGAGCATAATGTCGACGTGGGCCGCTTCGAAATCGTAGACGTGGCGCACAGCGAGGCAGCAGCGGCGAAGGCCGTCGAACTGATCCACGCGGGCAAGGGCGAGTTGCTGATGAAGGGCAGCCTGCACACCGACGAACTGATGCGAGCGGTGGCAGCGGCGGCCACGGGTCTGCGCACCGCGCGGCGGATCAGCCACGTCTTCGTTATGGACGTGCCGACATACCCCGAAACCTTGTTTATTACCGACGCCGCGATTAACATCTTTCCTGACCTCGACGCCAAGCGCGACATCGTCCAGAACGCAATCGATCTCTTCAATCAGGTAGGTCTCGGCGAGCCGCGCGTCGCGATCCTTTCCGCCGTAGAGACCGTCACCTCGAAGATACCATCAACGATCGAGGCCGCAGCATTGTGCAAAATGGCCGAGCGTGGCCAGATCACCGGTGGCCTGCTCGATGGGCCGCTGGCGTTCGACAACGCAATCGATCCGGAAGCGGCGCGGATCAAAGGCATCGAATCCGCGGTCGCCGGGCGTGCCCAGATCCTCGTCGTTCCCGATCTTGAGGCCGGCAACATGCTCGCCAAGAATCTGACATTCCTGGCCAAGGCGGATGCCGCAGGGATCGTCCTGGGAGCCCGCGTGCCGATTATTTTGACGTCGCGCGCCGATTCCGTGCGTTCGCGACTGGCCTCATGCGCAGTGGCGGTGCTCCTTGCCGACGCGCGGCGTCGTGCAATGGCGTAGCCGTAATGGACACGATCCTGGTCCTCAATGCCGGTTCATCGAGCCTGAAGTTTCAGGTGTTCGGCATTGACGGAACGCGTTCTTTGCAGCGAATAATCAAGGGCCAGATAGATGGAGTGGGCACTTCGCCGCGTCTGCGCGCTGTGGCGGCCGATGACAAGCAGCTGGTCGATCGGACTTACCCGCTAGGCGATGTCGCGGATCTCCCGGCTGCAACTCAACTCGCGGGAACCTGGCTGCGCGAGTTGCAGGAATTTAGCCTCACTGCCGTCGGGCACCGCGTCGTCCATGGCGGGCCGGACTACGCTCAGCCAGTGCGAGTAGATGGGGACGTCTTGGAATATCTTGAACGCTACATCCCGCTCGCTCCGCTCCACCAACCCAATAACCTGGCGCCGATCCGTACGCTTCTCGAACGGCGTCCGGACCTGCCGCAGGTCGCTTGCTTCGACACGGCATTCCATCGGGGCCACAGCGCGGTGGTGGATCACTACGCGATCCCGCAGCACTTCCATGCGGAGGGGGTGCGACGGTACGGATTTCACGGCCTCTCCTACGAGTATATCTCGCAGCGCCTACCGGAGGTCGCGCCCGACATCGCAAGCAGACGCGTGATCGTCGCGCATTTGGGAAGCGGGGCCTCGATGTGCGCTCTGTCGGGAAGCCGCAGCATCGAAAGCACCTTCGGTTTTACGGCGCTCGACGGCCTGCCGATGGGAACACGGTGCGGTCAGATCGACCCAGGTGTGATCCTCTACCTCATTGCCGAAAAAGGCATGACGGCGAGCGAGGTGCAGGATCTGCTCTACCGCGAATCCGGTCTGAAGGGGCTCTCGGGTATCAGCAACGATGTTCGCGAACTGCTGGAGAGCGATGACCCCCGAGCCGCCTTCGCGTTGGACTATTTCGTCTACCGCGCCGGTCTATATGCGGGAACGATGGCGGCAGCCTTGGGCGGGCTTGACGCATTTGTATTCACTGCGGGGATCGGTGAAAATTCGACCATCGTCCGGGCCCGCATCGCTGAGAAGCTTGCTTGGCTCGGTGCCGAGCTTGATCCCGTCGCCAATGAGTCGCGAAAGCTCCTGGTATCGAGCGCTGCAAGCCGTGTAGCTCTGCTCGTGCTGCCAACCGACGAAGAATTGATGATCGCGCGACACACGCTGGAACTGGTCGGGGTAGGACGCTGAGCATCCTGCCGGGATCGCTCCGAATAAGAGGGTTGTCAAATGATTCCTGTCTTGAAGGCGCAACTGCTTGAAGGCAAGAAGGGCCTCGTCGTGGGGATCGCCAACGATCAATCGATCGCCTGGGGCTGCGCCAGGGCATTTCGTGCGCTTGGCGCGGAGCTTGCCGTGACTTACCTGAACGAGAAAGCCAGGAAATATGTCGAGCCGCTCGCGGACGAGCTCGAGGCACCTATCTTGATGCCGCTCGACGTCGGCACGCAGGGCCAGATGGAAGCGGTCTTCGAGCAGATCGCCAAAGACTGGGGCCGGCTCGATTTTCTCGTTCACTCCATTGCGTTTTCACCCAAGGAGACGCTGCAGGGCCGCGTGGTCGATGCACCGCGGGACGGGTTCCTGACGACCATGGATGTGTCCTGCTGGTCGTTCATACGCATGGCGCACTTGGCGGAGCCCCTTATGGCACAAGGCGGGACGCTGTTCACAATGACCTACTATGGCAGCCAGATGGTCGTAGAGAACTACAATATCATGGGGGTCGCTAAGGCAGCGCTCGAAAGCGCGGTGCGCTATCTCGCAGCCGAACTCGGTCCCAAGGGCATTCGTGTCCACGCCATCTCTCCCGGGCCGCAGGCGACGCGCGCTGCCTCCGGCATCCCTGAATTTGACGATCTGCTCGACAAAGCGAAGGCCAAGGCGCCCGCTCGCAGTCTCGTTGGCATCGACGACGTCGGGATGGCGACAGCCTTCCTCGCGCATGACGCGGCGCGCCTCATAACCGGCCAAACCCTCTACGTCGACGGCGGCTACCACATCATCGACTAATTTTTTTAGTATCATGCCCGGGTAGCCGGCGAAGCTCTCCCGCCAATAGTCCGACCACATCTATACGGCCGATCCCATCGCTCCGGGCTCCTAGACAAAATGATCCACCAGAAGTCACTGAGCGCCCTAAAGCACTTGAAATCCGTCATTCGTGCGTCGAGGGCTCTTCCTCTGGAAAATGTTCGACGACACCTCGTACGCCCCGCACACTTTCCGCCGCGACGCGCGCCGCATTGCGGCAATTTTCTGTCTCGACGTTGCCCCAGAGGTGAACCAGACCATCGAGGACTGTCACCGTCACGTTCGTTCCCTCCAGGCCAATATTGTCGGCGAGACGAGTCGTCACGCTGAGGCAAATTGCTTCGTCTCCGGAGGCCGCTCCATCCGGCCCGGCCGAAACGATTACATGAAGGAGATCAGCACGACTCACGATGCCGACCAGCGAGTTCCCTCTCACGACGGGGACGCGCTTGATTCCGTGTTCTTCCATCAGGGCGGCGACGCGCGACAACGGCGCGTTCTCATCTACGACGATCAGATCGCGGCTCATTACATCGGCCACTCTCCATGCGTGGCTCTTCACGTACACACGAGCCCGCTCGTCTTGCGAAGGAAGCGGATCACTGCCGGTTGCGACGGACCCAAAACCGAGTTCCGTCCTACGCAAGAAGTCACCTTCGCTGATCATACCTACAAGGTGTCCCTCGTCATTGGTCACCGGAAGGCCACTGACATGCTTTGCCAGCATGACCCTGGCCGCCTGCCTGACACTGTTGTCAGGTGAGACCGTGGTGACATTGGTCATCATCACATCTTTGACGTTCAACGCGACCTCCAATTGGCGGTTTCAATGCAGACTGCCGACGCCTTTTTCCCAGAAGGACCCACGAACTTTTCTGGCAGCCTTGCTGTCAAACCTTCATGACCACGCGGCCGTCAATCTTGTTTTGTCGCATTCGGCCAAAGATGTCGTTGATGTCCTCCAGTCGCTCGACAGAATAGTGCACCTTTACCTTGCCTTCGCCGGCAAACTGGAGGCATTCGGCCAGGTCCAGCCGGGTGCCGACGATCGACCCCCTGATGGTCTTGCGGGTCAGGACCGTGTCGAAGATGTCGAGTTCGAATGAGCCTGGCGGCAATCCGACGAGGGACATTGTGCCGCGCTTCGCAAGCATGCCAAGGCCTTGCTGGAAGGCCGCCGGCGAGACCGCTGTGACAAGCACTCCCTGGGCCCCACCGCAAAGCTTGCGAACCTCGGCGACCGGGTCGGCTGTCTTGGCGTTGATGACGGCGCTCGCGCCCATTGTCTTGGCCAGTTTGAGCTTTTCATCGGTTATGTCGACAGCGATGACGTCGAGACCCATCGCCTTCGCATACTGCACCGCAACGTGGCCGAGGCCGCCGATGCCGGAGATCACGACCGTGTCGCCCGGTTTTGTGTCAGTTTCCTTCAGCCCCTTGTAGACGGTAACGCCGGCACACAGGATCGGCGCGGCTTCCTCCCATCCCAGGCCGGCCGGCAGATGGCCGACATAGTCGGGATCCGCTAGGACGTATTCTGCGAAACCGCCATTGACGGAATAGCCGGTGTTCTTCTGCAGGTCACACAGGGTTTCCCAGCCGCCCAGACAATGCCGGCAATGCCCGCAGGCTGTGTACAGCCAAGGGACACCTACGCGATCGCCCTCCTTTACCGCAGTGACTCCGCTGCCCACCGCGGCAACGGAGCCAACGCCTTCATGGCCAGGAATGAAAGGTGGGCTCGGCTTGACAGGCCAATCTCCGTCGGCAGCATGCAGGTCCGTGTGGCATACACCGCATGCCTCGATCTTGACCAATATCTGGCCCGATCCGACCTCAGGAACTGGAACCTCATCAATCGACAGCGGCCTCTTGAACTCGCGCACCACAGCCGCTTTCATCATGTTCGCCATTGAGCTCTCCCCTGCTAATAGTGAAACAGAATTTGATCCGATTGCACTCCGCGGCTAGTGCAAATCGAATGCTTGGCCGGCATCCCTCAACTGCTGAAGCGTCTTTCCGGCGCAACTCCCCGACCAGTCGCCGCCCACCGATTCGGCGGGTCCGTGAATCGTCACAGTACCAGCCTGTCTATCTGGCGAAATGTATACGGCAACGCCGTCCGGATCGATCTTCGCCAAGTAGAATGCGCGATCAACGCCGCTGAGTTCGCAGTGCACCACGAACGGAAAGTCGGTGAACGAGGGCTCGCTAGCAGCGCGTGTTTGAAAGCTGAACACTTCTCCAAACTGAAAAACAATCACGGCAACGAGGGCGGTTTGTCTGGCCATGTCGCGGTTCTTTCGTCGAGCCCTTGCCAAAACAACGCGACAAGGGATTTCGAAATTGCAACGATCTCAGGACCACGTCAATCCGGCACCTTAGGTGGAGGGCGTGAAGGACGTGCGCTTTCCCTGCCACGCGTCGTAGGGCGAAACGGCGTCACCGCCGACCTGTTCCCCGACCTCGACGCGCAGGAGCGTATGGCTCTGCACAGGAGCGCGTCGCTTCTAAGTGGCTCTTCGACTCGATCGCACTCTAATCGGTACGGTCCTGATCGAGCGAACCAATGCGACTCTCGATTAGGATCAGAGGCGCAGAAAGAGGGTGATTGCTGCCATGTTGACCAAATCAACGAAGAAGGCGGAAACCAGTGGCAGGATTATGAAGGCGTTCGGCGCCGGCCCGTAATGCCGCGTGATAGCCGACATGGACGCGATCGCGGTAGGCGTCGAGCCGAGCGACAGCCCGGTGAACCCGCCAGACAGGACCGCTGCCTGATAGTCGCGGCCGAGGGTCGGGAAGACGACCAGAAAGATGTAGGCCGCTGCCACAAGTGTCTGCACGGCCACGATGACGAGCAGCGGGCCAGCGACGTCGGCCAGCGTCCAAAGCTGCATGCTCATTAGCGACATCGCGAGAAAGATCGACAGCGCGTAACTGGAAATCAGCTCAAGGGAGGCGGTCCGCGCCGGCCAGTTGAGGCGCGGGAAGAGGAAAGGAATCGTGTTCGACAGCACGATGCCCATGATCATGCAGGGCACAAATAGCGGCAGCTTGATCGAGCCCAGGCTCGAGATCCAGTTGTGAACCAGATAACCGAGAATAACCGCGACATTGACAACGAGCATCGCGCGCATGATCCCCATCTTATCGATCGGCGCCGTGTCAGCCTCCGGAGGCAGGTCCCCGCGCGGTGAATCTTCGGGCGGCGGAGCAAGACCGTTGCGCTCTATCAGGAACTTTGCGATCGGCCCTCCGAGCAGGCTGGCGATGATCAGTCCGAGCGTTGCGACGGCGATGCCCATTTCGAGCGCGGCGGGAAATCCGTGATCGGCAGCGATCGCAGGCCCCCAAGCGATTGCGGTGCCGTGTCCCCCGACAAGGGCAACCGAGCCGATCACCACCCCCGCCGACGCCGGCAGACCGAACGCCACCGCCCCTATCGTACCGACGCCGTCCTGCAAGATGACAAACGCGACGGTGATCAGGCAGAGCATGGCTAGCGCCCGACCCCCGGCAGCCAAATCGGCCAAGCGCGCGTTCACCCCGACGGTGGCGAAAAAGATCACCAGCAGTCGGTCGCGGGTCTCCATCTCAAAGCCGATCTCCAGGCCGAAGACCTCGTAGACCGCCCAGAAAGCCAAGGCTGCGACAAAGCCGCCAGTGACCGGTTCGGGAATGTTGTAGGTGCGGAGGAACGATACTTGCTGCGTGATCAGTACGCCGACGAAGAAGACGACGATGCCGACCGTGAGGGCCAGGAAGTCCGGTGCGACGAAATTCGCTGTGGTCTCGGGCATGCCAGCTTGTAACCAATTCCCTCGCCCGCGGCGAGCCTCTGTTTGACTGGGACGGCCCAGGAAGCAAAGAGCGGCCGCAAGATGAGATCAGGGCTGGAATTGGGAAGCGGGTGCTCACGGCCTGCAATGTCGCCCTGCAGCCTGCATCAACAGTCGCGATTTCCAGCGCCAAGCTTACAAGATTTTGCGTGCATAGTGGTCGAAGTCGGACTAATCTTCAGGCTACGCCGGAGGCAGAAAACCAGCGTCGCCGTATGACCATCAGGTGACACACCGGGAATTCCGATTGCGAATTCCGCTGGCGAGCTGAGGCAGCGTCGCAAAGGCGCTCGGCATCGAGCTATCCGAGCCCGCGCTCACCTTGCTCCAACGGTCGCTACAGCGTCCTGGTAACTGCTACGGCGTCGAGTTAGCCCCACAACCAGGGACGGCCCCAAGACCGTTCAACTGATCCCAAGAGGGCTAAGGGCGAACTGCTGATGAAGGGCAGGCGGCACACCGATGAGCGGAGATCCCAAGGAGGTCCGATGATGAACCACGATCTGGGTAGCATTGCCGTGGCGCTAGTCGAAAACGGGAAGGGAATTCTCGCGGCGGACGAGACCGTTCGCACTTTAACCAAGCGGTTCGACGCGCTCGGAGTCCAGTCCACTGAGCAAAGCCGGTGCACGTACCGTGAAATGCTCTTCACCGCCGCCGGCGCGGCCGAGTTCATCAGCGGCGTCATCATGCAAGACGAGACCATCCGCCAGAAGAGCTCCGGCGCGAGTCCGTTCGCCGAGGTCTTGTCGAACCAAGGAATCCTACCCGGCATCAAGGTCGACACTGGCGCAAAGCCTCTCGCCGGCGCTGCCGACGAGAACGTCACCGAAGGGCTTGACGGGCTCCGGGATCGCCTGTCCGAGTACCGCCGCATGGGCGCCCGCTTCGCCAAGTGGCGCGCGGTCATTCGTATTGCAGACGGCCTGCCGAGTGCCGCGTGCGTGAGTGCCAATGCACACGCCCTCGGACGGTACGCCGCGCTCTGTCAGGAGCAGGATCTCGTGCCGATCGTCGAACCGGAAGTATTGAGGGACGGATCGCACACGATCGAGCGCTGCGAGGAGGTCACTGGCGTCGTCCTTCATGCCGTATTCTGTGCCCTTTTCGAGCAGCGTGTCGCGCTGGAGTCGATGCTGCTCAAGCCCAACATGGTGATCGCAGGAGAGGAGTGCCCTCGTCAGGCTCCCTTCCAGGATGTCGCCATCGCCACGCTCCGTTGCTTGCGCCGACATGTGCCCGCGGCGGTGCCCGGCATCGTGTTCCTGTCAGGCGGCCAAAGCGAACGGGTGGCCACCGCCCACCTCAACGCGATTAACCAACTGTCCGGGCCTAAGCCCTGGAAAATCAGCTTCTCCTATGGGCGGGCGCTCCAGGATCCGGCGCTGAAGGCGTGGCATGGGCGCGATACGAACCTGGAGATGGGTCAACAAGCGCTTCACCACCGGGCTCGCTGTAACGGTGCGGCGGCTCTCGGGACTTACACGGATGACATGGAGGCCGCATAGCGGGCTGGTGATCAGCCCACCGCCGCTAGTCGACTGAATCCCGACAAGTACGCCGGCGCGTCTTGGCGCCAATAGGATCCGCAACTGAACGTCAAAGCCAGGAGGGCTGGACGTGAACGTATTTGCAGTCAGGCATGGGGAAACCGAGTGGAGCCTGAGCGGGCAGCACACCGGGACAACCGAAATCCCCCTAACCGACAATGGACGACAACTGGCCGAACGCATGCGGCCGGTGCTGGCTGGGCAGACATTCGCGCTCGTTCTCGTAAGCCCGCTGCAGCGGGCACGGGAGACTTGTGACTTAGCGGGTCTGGGCGGCGGGGCCATCGTCGATCCAGGCTTGAAGGAGTGGAATTACGGTGAATATGAGGGGCTGACGCCCCGACAGATCCAGGCGAAAAGGCCGGATTGGTTGATTTTCAGAGACGGATGCCCACGCGGCGAAACGCCGAGGCAGTTTGGTGCTCGTGTGGATCAGGTGGTGGCCCGGGTGCGGGGGCAGATGGCGACGTTGCTTTGTTTTCGCATGGGCACGTGCTGCGCGTGCTTGCGGCGCGATGGATTGGGTTGCCACCGCGTGCCGGACGGCACTTTCTCCTCAATACGGGCACTTTGAGCATTCTCGCTTACTACCACGAGAAACCGGCGGTGAGGATCTGCAATGGACACCTAGCGGGCTAGCGTCCCGTCGAGCTCGGGGCGTTTCTGGAGCCCTCGATGCCGTTTGCGCACGCTTGGCGTCAGTGCGCTGCACCGATCGGGCTGGCGAGCACGACGTACGCGCCGCTCTGGCTCAGGCTTAGCAAGCGATCCGGCACGGCCGAGGCTTAGGCCGCCCCCTTGGTCAGCCGGAGTACGAGACTGGCAAGAGTGGAGAGAACGAGGCAATGAACAGACAGAATAACGCCCCCAAGTCGATGGATCCGGATCCCACGGTCGCTTTGCTCTCGAACGGTCGCTATCACGTCCTGGTCACCGCTGCGGGTGCGGGCTGGGGGACTTGGCGCGACCTTGACGTTACTCGGTGGCGCGCGGACGTCACACGCGACTGTTGGGGGCAGTTCTGCTACGTCCGGGACACCGCCGACAACACGCTATGGTCCATCGGAAAGCAACCGCTTCTCCGACCGGCAAATATCTACGAGCACGCCTTTCATGGGGACCGGGCCGATTTCCTCTGTCGCGCCGAAGACATCGAGATCTCTTGGGCAGTTTGTGTCGCGCCAGATGCCGACGCCGAAGTGCGGATCGTGACCATCGTCAACCAGGGCAGCAGGGAACGAACTATCGAGTTCACCAGCTATTCTGAAGTGTGCCTGAACAATAGACGTGCTGACCGTGCCCATCCGGCGTTTGCGAAGCTCTTCGTTGAAACGGAGTTCGACACAGCGACAGGCGCTCTGATTGCGCGGCGCAGGCCGCGTGAGGCGAGCGAAATCCCCCTCTTTGCGGTCCACGTCTCAGCATCGAGCCAGCCAAATCACCAGCCCGTCGAGCACGAGACCGATCGACTTCGGTTCCTCGGACGTGGCCGTACTGTAGAGAATCCCGTTGTGCTCGAGGCCCACACTCCGCTTTCCGGGACCATCGGCGCGGTGCTCGATCCGATCTTCGCGCTCAGACGCAGGCTCGTCCTCAAACCCGGTGAGAAAGCTCGGCTGGCCTTTGCGACGGGTGCGGGCGACAGCCGGGCGGCTGTTCAGGCAATCGCCGAACGGTTCTCTGACATCAATGCTATCGATGAAGCCCTATCTCGAGCGTCCTCCTACGATCGATCGGAGCGCGAGGACCTGAAGATTGCGGACGGCGAGGTGTCGGATCTGTACCGCCTCGCTGGAAGCCTTGTGTTCGCGGGCCGAACACTGCGGAAGGGGAATACTCCGAGAAGCCGGCAATTCGATCGTTCGGCGCTTTGGTCCCACGGTATTTCCGGTGACATCCCGATTTTGCTGGCTCGCTTGGATGACAATCGGCCTGAACGATTCATTCGCGAGCTCACAAGGGCGCACGAGTTCTGTTTTCGCCGCGGTTTGCAGTTTGACCTGGTTCTCCTCGACGAGCGGGGAGCCAAGAGCACAAAGAGCCTGACACAGAGGCTGAAGGCGGACCTTGGCCCCGACCGGCTGGGGAGACCGGGAAGGATCCACCTCCTGTCTCCTGAGACCGCCTCGAAAGGCAGTATCTCCGCGATCTCGGCTGCCGCGCGCGTCGTCCTCTCGGCAAGAGCGAGGGCCATCTCAGATCAGCTTGTGCTCGGGCACCAATCCGCGCCTATGCCATTATCGGCCTACAAAAAGCGCGAACACGTGGTGCGCCAGGCGCAAGTTGCAAACAGACCTCTGCTCTACTGGAATGGATTTGGCGGATTTTCTCCCGACGGACGCGAATATATCGTGGAGGTGGACGGAGCCGGCCCTCATGCGCCTGCCCTGCCTCCCGCCCCTTGGACCAACGTGATCGCAAATCCAGGTTTCGGCTGCCTGACCACCGAATCCGGTCTGGGTTACACCTGGTCTGGCAACAGCCAGATGAATCGGCTGACGCCTTGGTCGAACGACCCTGTTTCAGATACCCCCAGTGAGGTCATTTACCTACGGGACGACGAAACCGGGGAAGTCTGGACGCCAACACCGTTGCCCCTTGGAGGGGACGGTGCTGTGACCATCCGACACGGCCAAGGCTATAGCGTTTACGAGAGTCATAGCCGGCAATTGGCTCAGGCATTGACGGTGTTTGTGCCGCTTGAAAGCCCAGTCAAAATCATGCGGCTTCGACTCACCAACGAAGGGACGCACACACGGCACCTGTCTGCGACATATTTCGCAGAGCTTGTGCTCGGATCTCACCGGGACGAAGCGCCGATGCAGCTCGTCTGTGCACGCGACGCCGAGTCCGGGGCTATCCTGGCACGGAAAAAGTGGACCGACGATTTTGGCGCAAGGGTGGTGTTCGCGGCATCCAGTCCGGCGGCAAGCTCAGCCACTTCCGATCGCACCTCCTTTCTGGGCCGGCACCGATCGGTCTCACGGCCGGCAGCTCTTAAGAGAAAACGTTTGCCCGGGGGCTTCGGCTCGTCGCTTGACCCATGCGCTGCGCTGATGGTGAACCTCTCCCTGGCGCCCGGCGAGAGCCAGGAGGTTCTCTTCGTGCTTGGGGAGGCGACCAGTCTGGACGAGGCCCGACGGCTGGTTCGCGGACACACCAACCGCGAGCGCACGTCCGAAGACCTAGCCGCCGTAACTCGGCATTGGGAGGACCTGCTGACCACAATTCAGGTCGCAACGCCTGATGAGCCCTTGAACCTCATGCTGAACCGCTGGCTGCCATACCAGGTCCTCTCCTGTCGCGTATGGGCGCGCACGTCCAACTATCAATCGGGAGGGGCGTATGGGTTCAGGGACCAGCTGCAGGATGTGATGGCGCTGGTCCACTGCGCGCCGGGTGAGGTGCGCGCCCAAATCCTGCGAGCCGCGGCGCGCCAGTTCGAGGAAGGCGATGTGCAACACTGGTGGCATCCGCCATCAGGGGTCGGCGTGCGCACGCGCATGACCGACGACCTGTATTTCCTGCCGTTCGTCGTTCATCACTATGTGGCGACGACCGGCGATTTCCACTTGCTCGATGAGCAGGTGCCGTTCGTCCGGTCGCCCGTCTTGAGCGAGGGACAGGACGAAGCCTTTAACAAGCCTGACACCACCCAGGACACGGCGACCATCTATGAGCATTGTGCGCGCGCGCTCGAGCATGGATTTCGGCTGGGTCGCCACGGCCTGCCGCTCATGGGAACGGGCGACTGGAACGACGGCATGAACAAGGTCGGCGCCGGAGGAAAGGGAGAAAGCGTCTGGAACGGCTGGTTCTTCCTCACGGTGCTAGAGTTGTTTGCAAACATCTCGGAGTTGCGCGGCAATGAAGGGCATGCCGAATGGTGCCGGCAAAGAGCCGAAAAACTTCGCCAGGCTCTGGAGGCGAATGCCTGGGATGGCGCCTGGTATCGGCGGGCGTACTTCGATGATGGCACGCCACTCGGCTCTTCGCTGAATGACGAATGCCGGATCGACGCCATTCCCCAAGCCTGGGCCGTGATCTCCGGCAGGGCCGACAAGAAACGGGCAGCGAGGGCGATGCAATCTGTCTACGAGCAGCTTGTGCGGCCGCAGGACGGACTGATCAAGCTCTTCGACCCACCCTTTGACAAAGGCGTGCTGCAACCTGGCTACATCAAGGGCTACGTCCCGGGCATTCGCGAAAATGGAGGGCAGTATACGCATGCGGCCAGTTGGGTTGTCTGGGCGACCGCTTTGCTGGGCGACGGGGACCGAGCCTTCGAGTTGTGGAACCTGATCAACCCGATCTCCCATGGCGCGACGAAGGAGGAGATCGAGCGCTATAAGGTGGAGCCGTATGTCGTGACGGCCGACGTTTATGGTGCTCCGCCGCATACTGGTCGCGGCGGTTGGACATGGTACACCGGCTCGGCCAGCTGGCTCTATCGGGCCGCGCTGGAAGCGATCCTCGGCTTTCAGCGCCGTGGTTCGTTGCTTCAATTTGAGCCCTGTATTCCAGCGACTTGGCCCGGCTTCACAGTGACCTACAGGTTTGGGAACTCGGTCTACCGGATCAGCTTCGACAATGCAAAACGAGCCGGGCGAGGCGTGAGTTCAGTCGTCCTCGACGGCAATGTGCAACCCGATCGCAGAGTTCTCCTTAGCGACGACGGCCTGGCACACGAGGTCCTGGTGGCGATAGGCGCGTGATCATGGATGTACCGGTCGGCGTCAGGCCATCTAAGCGCCGGCACAAGTGTCGCTGCAATTTCATTGTGACGACAAAGGCTGAGGATTGACGGTCCAAGTCCAACTGCCGCCCTCGCCAGTCTCGAGCACTGCCTGATAAAATTCGCGTTCGTTCTCAGCCTTGCCGAAGTTGATGCCGGTGATAGAACGCGCGGTCAGCAGCTCTAGCACCTTTTTGATCTGCTCCGAGTCCAACGTCATTTCAACCCAGTCGAGGAGTACACATCTCGGCGCGGCGAGAAGTACACTCGCAATGGCCACGAGTTGCTGCTCACTGAGCGACAAGGCCTTCTCCCAGTCTGCCTCACCGTCTAGCCCACCGATCTGACCGACGACCTTTTCGAGGCCGAGTTCACGCAACACAACGAGGATTCGGTCGTCCGGGGTTTCGCTTTCCTGCCCTGGACCAACCAGCAGTTGCCGAAGCGGACCTGACGGCAGATAAGGCCGCTGGGGCAGAAACAGGATGTTGGAGGGGCGGACGATGCGACCACTGCCAGGAGTCGGGATGCCGGCTGTCGCCCTGAACAAGGCCGCCCCCGCGGCGTGAGCGTGTCCAGCGACCAGGACCCTGGTCCCAAACGGGATTGATACCGACAAATCCGTAAGGAGCGGCGCGCTATTTGACGCTGTAAGCGACACCCTGTCGTAGGTCAAAGGCCCTTCCTGGTCGACTATTTCAATGGGGGATTTGATAGCGTGCGCCTTTTCAATGGCCTCCTGCAACGAGCTCAGGCGGGAGACCACTACTGCAAAATTCGAGATCGAGTTGAATTGTCTCACAACCAGCGAGAACGCACCCACAAGCATGGCGAAGGCGGCGCCGGACTGGGTGACGACCCCGAATTCGATATCGCCTCTGATGAAGGCCGGAGCAATGATCAGATCCGGAACAATCTGGATCATCCAGTTGTAGCCGCTGGTAAAGAAGCCCAGGTTGCGATTGACAGCAACAATCCGGCTCAAATTCGCGACCAGATCGTCAATCCTGTGCAGCAGCCGCGCCTTTTGGCGTTCTTCATTACGGGTCAACAAGACCGACTCCGCGTTTTCGCGAACGTGGATGAGGCTCGACCGGAAGCTGGCCTCCCTATCGAGCCGGTCGTAATTCAGAGTGATGAGGGGTCGCCCAAAAGCAAACGTGAAATAGGAGCCGCAGGCGGCGTAGAGCACCGCCACGCCGAAAAGGTATGGATTGATTGACCATAACACGCCGGAAAAGGTCACCACGGTGAGGCTGCTGCTGAACAGCATGATAACGAAGGAGAGCGTGGTTACGGTGAACTCCCGGATATCATCCGCTATGCGCTGGTCCGGGTGGGTGAGCTGCCCAGAGGCGTTCAGGCGGTAATAGGTCCCCTCATCGAGATAGAGGTCGACTGAGCGGCGGGTTAGAAATTCGCGCCAAAGCAGCGCCACTCTTTCTTCGGCAAATCGTGCAATGACACCAACGACGGTGAGTGCAGCAAAGACGCCGATGTAGAGGACGGCCTGCCGGATGAATTCGGCGGACTGACGCTCGGCAATCGCGGTCATGAAGTTTCGACCGACGTAGTTGTTGAGGACATTGAGGCCGCTTAGGCCACATAACAGCGCGATAAGGCCGACGAACAGGAATTTGGCCCTGCTGCCGACCTCGGACCCAGCAAAGATACTGACGGCGCGAACGAAGCGAAGCGCAGTTTCCTTGAGCGGAAGTTGCTGCTGATCCATGTCAGTCCCTTTCGCAGCTTAGCGAGTTCCAGTTGGCAAATGAACCACAGCCCGCATAATGAAGGACTAGCTTGGACCTTTTTCTGAATTGAGCAATTCCGCCGCGCCACCCGGCATGGCCGATCCCTCGCATGGGTCAGAAGGACACCGAATCGAACAGCCCCGCAAGTGTGAGGCGCTTCGCTCGAGCGCAGCGTGCTCGCTTGGGTAGTCGAGGTCAGGGAACAGCTCGGCGGTGACGCCCTCGCGTCCAACGACGCGTGGCAGGGAAAGCGCCACGTTCTTCACGCCCTCCACCTCGGCGGTCACCATCGACACCGTCAACACGGCCTGCTCATTTTGCCTGATCGCGCCGACAACGCGAGCGAGGCCTGCCGCGATGCCGTAATAGGTGGAACCCTTTCCTTCGATGATCCGATAGGCTGCGTTGCGCGTCTGGATCGTCGATCTGCGCACGCACGGCTTCGGTGATCGGCGCGCCAACCTGTGCGCCGAACGCGGCAATCGGGACCGCACCCGCCCGAGCGCAGGACCAGGCCAGGACTTGGCTGTCACCAAAGACTTCGCCTTCGATGGTTTTCAAGACCATTGCCTTAAACCGCTCGGCCACCCTTCCACCGTTATCTGCGCCAGCGCTTGCCGAACGGGCGCAGATTTGGCGCAGATTTCGTCCTCATTTTCAGCGATGACCCTTGTGTCGCAAGGCATTAATCGCCAACAGGCATACGTTTTCAAGACCAGAGCCTTAAACCACTCGGCCGCCCATCCTTACGTTAGGCATGATTTCCACGGCCAATGCCGAAATAATGCCGAAAAAGCAGCCTTTCCTACGAACATTTCGCTTAGCATCAAGCAGTTAAGGGCAGACCGATTCTAATTTCATGACCGGTGCCTTAGCCGCTCGGCCAAACCGGGTTTTCTGGCTGCCATTGCACCGCTACATCGCCTCGTCGGATGTGGGCGGCGCAGACATTGAAGCGGATCCGGCGCAGACGTCCCGCCGATGATCCTGATGCCCTGGTGCGAGCGACTGCGGTTGCAGTGACTAGCCTTTTCAGCCGGTCGGGCCACGTGCGCCAACCCTCGGCGCCGGTCGATGGCTCGAGGTCCGCTCCATTGCTGTTCCTACCCGCATGTCGCGTTCATGTCGCGTGGACCTGCCGATAGTCGCAGGAAACCCTTGGAAATCAACGGTAGCGGTTTGCAACATGGCGCGACATAAACAACCGGCATATGGCCAAGCCGGCCAAGATCAAGCTTTTGATTTCGCTATTGAAAGTGATGGTAGCGGGAGAGGGACTTGAACCCCCGACCCCAGGATTATGATTCCCGTGCTCTAACCAACTGAGCTACCCCGCCAGGGCGGCGAAAGGCCCGAAATCCGCCTTAAATCGAAAGGCATGTCGGGGGCGTTCGCCAAGGTCGCGCGGATATAAGGTTGGGAGGGCGAGCCTGTCAAGCTTCGAAGCAACCGGCGCGCCGGCTTATTGTCATTGTCGAAAAGCTTTGCCGCGCAGACATTTGGTTGCTGCCGCCGGGGTTGAGTTCGTAGGGGCACGTCGCTATGTCTCGGCCACGAGTTTTAAGAGTTGAAACAGATGAAACCGCGCATTGCAGTCCTCGGTTGCGGATACTGGGGCAGCAACCACATCCGCACCCTCAAGGCGCTCGGCGCGTTGCACGCGGTGTCCGACGCCAACCGGGCTCGCGCCGAAGGCTTCGCCAGCGAGCAGGATTGCCTGGCGATCGAGCCCGACCAGCTGTTCGTCCGTGACGATATCGACGCCATCGTCATGGCGTTGCCGCCGCAATTCCATGCCGACCTCGCGGTGCGCGCCTCCGAGAGCGGCAAGGACGTGCTGGTGGAGAAGCCGATCGCGCTGACGGTGCCGGACGCCGAGCGCGCGGTGCAGGCGGCCAAGGACAATGGCCGCGTCTTCATGGTCGGCCATGTCTTGCGTTTTCATCCCGCCTTCGAGACGCTGAAGGGGCTGATCGACAAGGGCGAACTCGGCGAAGTCCGCTACATCCATTCGCATCGGCTCGGCCTCGGCAAGTTCCACACCGAGAACGACGCGCTGTGGGACCTGGCGCCGCACGATTTGTCGATGATCCTGGCGATCACCGGCACCGAGCCGATCGAGGTGCGCGGCGAGGGCGCCGCACTGCTCGACAATCTCAGCGACTTCGCGCATCTGCACATGCGCTTTCCCAACGGCCTGCGCAGCCATCTCTTCACCTCGCGGCTCAATCCCTACCGCGAGCGGCGGCTGACCGTGGTCGGCACCAAGGCGATGGCGGTGTTCGACGACGTCGAACCATGGGAACGCAAGCTTGCCGTCTACCGCCACGCTGTGTGGCAGGACAGCGGCCAATGGGCCTTCACCACCAATGAGCCGTCCTATGTCGCGGTTGCCCAGGGCATGCCGCTGACGCGTGAGCTGGAGCATTTCATCCAGTGCATCGAAACACGGGCCGAGCCGCGCACCAGCGGCGAGGAAGCGATCAGGGTGCTGCGCATCCTGACCGCGGGGACGGTCACGCATACCACGCCCAATTCCTGAGAGACCGTTTGGACTCTGTCACTCGCCGGCGCGAATTTCGAAACAGTCTCTGAGCGGGTAGCGGATTACTCGGCGGGGATCTGCGCCGGCCTGGCGGAAAGCCGCGTCAGCATGGCCTCGGCCTCGGCGCCACGCTCCGAACGCTCGATGAAGCCGCCGCCGAACACACGCGCCTCGTTGCCGTCATCGGAATAGAGCACACAGGCCTGTCCGGGCGCGATGCCGGACTCGCCGTCGACCAGTTCCACCCATGTGGCGCCAGCGCGGTGATGCAGCACGGCAGGGCGGGGCGGGCGGGTCGAACGGACCTTGGCGAACAGCTCCAGGCCACCGGCGGGGACATCGGCCAGCGGCCCGTCGCCCAGCCAGTTCATGTTGCGCAGATAGATCTTGTGCGTCTCAAGCGCCTCGCGCGGGCCGACCACGACGCGGGCGCGGTCGGCGTCGAGATGGACGACGTAAAGCGGCTCGCCGGAAGCGATGCCGATGCCGCGGCGCTGGCCGATCGTGTAGCGCAGGATGCCCTCGTGGCGGCCGAGCACGCGGCCGTCGATGTGGACGATGTCGCCCGGATTGGCAGCAGCCGGCTTCAGCTTGGCGATGATGTCGGAATATTTGCCCTGCGGCACGAAGCAGATGTCCTGGCTGTCCTGCTTGGCGGCAACCGTCAGCCCCATCTCCTCGGCGATGGCGCGAACCTGCGGCTTCGACAGGCCACCGAGCGGGAAGCGCAGATAGTCGATCTGCGCCTGTGTGGTGGCGAACAGGAAATAGCTCTGGTCGCGGTCGGCGTCGACCGGCCGGAAAAGCGCGCGGTGGGCGCCATTGGCGCCGGAGCGGATATAATGGCCGGTGGCCAGCGCGTCGGCGCCAAGCTCCTTGGCGGTGGCCAGAAGATCGGCGAACTTCACCGTCTGGTTGCAGGAAACGCAAGGGATCGGCGTCTCGCCGGCGACGTAGCTTTCAGCAAAGGGATCGATGACCGCCTTGCGGAAGCGTTCCTCGTAGTCGAGCACATAGTGGGGAATGCCGAGAGTCTCCGACACTCGGCGCGCATCGTCGATGTCCTGCCCGGCGCAGCATGAACCGGCCCGGTGGGTTGCCGCGCCATGGTCGTAGAGCTGCAAGGTGACGCCGACGACGTCATAGCCCTCCCGCTTCAACAGGCCGGCGACGACCGATGAATCAACACCGCCCGACATGGCGACGACGATGCGGGTGTTTTCGGGACGTCCGGGAAGATCGAGGCTGTTCATGGTTCTTTCGTTCTGCGCGGCGCCTGAATGCCAATGACGCGAATATAGGTCAAGCTTTCCGGCTACGCCAGCTTGCAGGGCCGATCGACAGGCAGCGACCGGTTCCGGCGAATTGAGAGATTTTTCCGCGCCGCTGCTGCGCTTCCCTGCTGATGTTTCAAATGCCGGCGAAAAGACTAACGCGGCGTTCATGATCCTTACCTAGTCATTAGGGTCTGCTTAGGCAATTTTTAAAGCTGTGGCGGTAACGTGGCGGGGATTGGGTCTTTGAGTTTTTTGTAGAGAGTACGATGACCGATCTGGTTAGACCGAGAGTCAAGTATGTTATCGGGCCTGACGGCAGCCCTCTTACGATTGCCGATCTGCCGCCGACGAATACACGTCGCTGGGTTATCCGGCGTAAGGCGGAAGTGGTTGCGGCGGTGCGCGGCGGGCTTTTGAGCCTTGAAGAGGCATGCCAGCGCTACAAGCTCACCACCGAGGAATTCCTGTCCTGGCAGGCGTCGATCGACGAATATGGCCTTGCCGGTCTGCGCACCACGCGCATCCAGCAATACCGGCATTAGGGCATCATCCCGAAAAGTGGAATCCGGTTTTCGGAAAAGATCCTGCTCAAACACTGAGATCGAGCCGGTCAGAACAAAAGATCAAAGGGCGCGGCACTCCGCGCCCTTTTGTTTTAAAGCGAGTCTTTTTGGCGCTCAGGCCGTCAGCACCACTTTGCCGATCGGCTTGGTGGCAAGAAAGGCGTGCGCCGCACCTGCCTGCTCGAGCGGGAAGCTTTTCGCCACATGGACGGCGAGCTTTTTGGCATCGATCAACCGGGCAAGTTCCAGCAGGCCTTGGCGGTCAGGCACCACCGACATGCGCTCGACCCTTATGTCGCGCGCGCTGGCCTGCGCCCTGGTGGCGTCATTCACGTTCAGCAAAGACACCAGCACGCCGCCGTTCCTGACCACCTTCAGCGAACGATCGGCATGGTCGCCGCCAATCGGCTCCAGCACGAGATCAATGTCGCCAACCGTGTCGGCGAAATCGCCCTTGGTATAATCGAGAACCTCATCGGCGCCGAGCGAGCGGACGAAATCGAGCTTTTGCGGGCTGGCGGTGGCGATGACGTAGGCGCCTCGCGCCTTGGCGATCTGCACCGCCAGATGGCCAACGCCGCCGGCTGCCGCGTGGATCAGCACGCGCTGGCCTGATTTCAGCCCGCCATGGCGGACCAGGCCTTGCCAGGCGGTGAGGCCGGCCAGCGGCAATGCGCCAGCCTCGATGTGGTCGGCGCCCTTCGGCTTCAGCGCGATCTCATCGTCTGGCACAGCCGCCAGTTCGGCGTAAGCGGCGGCCTGCTTGGGGAAGCGCGGCATGCCGAACACCTCGTCGCCGACCTTGAAACCGGTGGCGCTGGCGCCCAGCGCCTCGACGGTTCCCGAGATATCCCAGCCCAGGATGAAGGGCGGCTCGCCGAGCAGGGGATAATGGCCGGCGCGAACGGCGCCATCGACCGGATTGATGCCGGCTGCCTTGACACGGACCAGCACCTCGCCCGCTTTTGGCGTAGGGTCGGGCCGATCGGCAATGACAAGGACGTCGGGTCCGCCGACGGAATTCTGGATAACGGCACGCATGGGATGTCTCCTGCTTGGTGGGTGACACTATCATTTGGATAGTAATAGTCTCTTGTCCAGTATGTACCTTCGTGATATATAGGTACCCCATGGATAGTGATGACAAGTCTCCTTTAGGCTATGATGCATACCGGCGGACGTGTGCTTCGCACACCGTGCTCGAGATGCTGGCCAGCAAATGGGTCTATCTGGTGGTTTGCGCGCTGCGCAAAGGCCGGTTGCGCAATGGCGAGCTTGCCCGCAAGCTCGAAGGCATCACGCCGAAGATGCTGACGCAGACATTGCGCGTGCTCGAGCGCGACGGTCTGGTACGGCGCGAGATCTTCCCGGTCATTCCGCCGCGCGTCGAATATGAATTGACCGAGCTTGGCCAGAACCTGGCGGGACTGCTCAACCAGATCAGGTCCTGGTCGGAACAGCATGCGCCGGACATCAAGGAGGCCAGGGCGCGGGCGACTGCTGAAAATGAGGGCGACTGGGCCGCCCAGCTTCAATCGAGCCTTTCGTAGCCGTCCGGCAAAGGCCGGAAGCGGAATTTTGTGCTCGCCGGCAAGCGCCGACGCGGACAGGCCGGACTTTAGCCGATCATGGCGCTGCGGCCGCCGACCTCGGCCTCGCGAATCTTGTTGTCGCGTGATTCGAGCATCTCAGCCTTGGAAAGCTCCGCTTCAGCTTCGCCGAGTAATGATTCGGCAGTGCTTCGCTGGTGGGCGAGGTCGCTTTGCGAATTTCTAAGGTTGTCGCGACGCAAACGCGCCGCCTTGGCAAAGGTCGGATAGGCAAAATGGTTGATGTCGGTGATGCCGGCTTTCTTTTCTTCGGCGGTGATCTGAAGCTCCAGTTCGACGGCCATGCGTTCGAACTCGGCGATCATCATGTCGAGCTGCAGCAGCTGCCGCCGCTTCTCATTCACCTGAAACTGTTTCAGCCGAACGAGGTTTTCACGTGACTTCATGATTCGGTACTCCCGGAAACGCACACCTGCACATATCGTCCAAACCGCCTGGAAAGGCCCAGGCCTTGCCCGTGTCCACCGGCTTTCCCCGAACTATAGGAAACAAAACCCTAAAGTTTTTTGCCGGCGGTAACCATTCGTTTACGGGCATTGTTAATCATACGGCTCAGGACTTAAGGCCGGGTAAAAATTCCGGCCGCCGATGCGGGAGCCGCGTCAATGAGTCTCTGGAGTCGCTTAGTCCAGGTTGTTAATGTGTTGCATTAGGAATTGGGTTCTGGGATTCGTTATTAGATTCAAGAGGGTGTAGAAAGAGGTTAAAAAATCTGGTACCGTAGTGGACGGGAAATTAGGTTTTGTTAACCATTTAATGGCAGCCTCTGCACAAGGCAACCACTGCTCCGGGTCCGGACGGGTCGTGAAATGGTCCGGCAGCAGAAAAGGGGAATGAAATGCGTGTTCTGCTGATAGAAGATGACAGTGCAACCGCACAAAGCATCGAACTGATGCTGAAATCGGAAAGTTTCAATGTCTACACGACCGATCTCGGTGAAGAGGGTGTCGATCTAGGCAAGCTCTACGACTACGACATCATCCTTCTCGATCTCAACCTGCCTGACATGTCTGGCTATGAAGTCTTGAGAACGCTTCGCCTGTCCAAGGTGAAAACGCCGATCCTCATCCTCTCCGGCATGGCCGGCATCGAGGACAAGGTACGCGGCCTCGGCTTCGGCGCCGACGACTACATGACCAAGCCGTTCCACAAGGATGAGCTGGTCGCCCGCATTCATGCCATCGTGCGGCGCTCCAAGGGCCATGCCCAGTCGGTCATCACCACGGGCGACCTGGTGGTCAACCTCGACGCCAAGACCGTTGAAGTCGGCGGCCAGCGCGTGCACCTCACCGGCAAGGAATATCAGATGCTGGAGCTGCTCTCGCTGCGCAAGGGCACCACACTGACCAAGGAAATGTTCCTCAACCATCTCTATGGCGGCATGGACGAGCCCGAGCTGAAGATCATTGACGTCTTCATCTGCAAGCTGCGCAAGAAGCTCGACGCGGCATCCGGCGGTCAGAACTACATCGAGACGGTCTGGGGTCGTGGCTATGTGCTGCGCGAACCGGAAGACATCCGCGTCAGCGCCTGAGCGGCGAGCAGCGTCCGAACTTTTCTTCGACAAAAAAACCCGGCTCCGGCCGGGTTTTTTCGTGATGGGCTGATAACTATTTGTTTTGACGCAATTTTGGACGGAAAACCGTCACACATTTTTCCTGGAAGATTGCGCCAGGCCGCCCGAATCAGGCGGCGATCTTCAGGGTGCGAAAACGCTCGAGCAATTGCGGACGGTTGAACGGCTTCAGGAGATAGCCCTGGGCGCCGGCGCGCTTGGCCCGCATGATCGAAGCGATATCGAGCTCGACCAGTGAAATCAGGATCTGCGGCCGTACAGGGCTCTCCATGGCGCGCACGCGGCGGATGAGATCGACCGCCGCCACGTCCGGCAAGGCGCCGTCGACGACGATGATGTCGGGCATGTCGGCAGCGCACATCTCCAGCGCGTCAAGTCCGCTGGCTGCCTCGATGACAACCATGTCGGAGCCGCCAAGGATGCGTTTTGCAACTTTCCTGATGACACTTGAATCGTCGACGAACATGCAGCGTTTCATTTCCGGGTCCTTTTGCCTGTTGGCAATCCGGTAGTGTCGGGGCATCCGAAAGGCACCATAGGCCAATCTGGTAAAGAAGCCGAAAAGCGTTTAGGTAAAATTTTTGCAAAGATGCCGTTTGCGGGCTGTTCTTCGCAATGCTTCGGCCCGACCAGCCAGGTGAAGCTCATCTCACTTCGATCGAAGCGCCACCGCAGGTATTGCGGATCGGAATACTTCGCTTCTCTAGGGAAATGACGTGGATTCAGGCGGCTGAAAGCACGATTTCTTCCGGCGTCGCGTGGATCGAGATCGTCATGTTGGCTTCGCGCGCCAGGAGCAGCGTGTAATAGGGCTGCACGGAATGCGCGTCGATCGGTTCCTCCGGCTTGTGGCCGGAATGCAGCTCGAGGAATTTCGGCGGCACGCGCAGCATCGGGCCGCTCGCCGCAAGCGCGAAACGCGGCTCGGTTTCGAGGTTTTCCAGCGTCACGGAAAGCTTGCCGCCGCGCGGAATGGCGGCGTTGGCGACGAGGAGCAAGTTGAGCAGCAGCTTGACCTTGTTCTTGGGCAGCAGCGCGCGGGTCCCGTTCCAGCTCAGTTCCGGCTTCTCGTTCTTGAGGAAGGCGATGGCGACGGCTTCGGCATCGCCGGTATCGATCAGCATGCCGGCCGACCCGGCGGCGCCGAAAGCGATGCGGGCGAACTGCAGGCGGGCAGAAGCGTTGCGGGCGCTCTGGCGGATCAGCTTCATGGCGTCCTCGTCGGCGCCGCCTTCGTCGAGCAGTTCGAGCCCGTTGTTGATCGCGCCGACCGGCGAGATGATGTCGTGGCACACCCGGCTGCACAAAAGTGCCGCCAGATCGGGTGCGGAAAGGGCAAACAGATCGGCCATCGGCGAAAATCCCTGCAAAATTTCATAACTTATGGCCGAGCGATCGATTCGTCGCCTGCCCACACGAATCACGCACTCTCCTCGGGCATCCTGAATACACAGCGCCCGTGCGTGCGGCAACAAATCCGAAATTGTGGTGGCAAATGGCGTGTTCACACAGGCTGCCGACCCACCTGAGCGTCCCAAACAGCCTTTGAACCGCCATGTTCATGTGGGAGCTTAATGGTTGAAAAAGGATTACGGCATAGTTTGCCCGTAACAGTTACCCTTAACGGCCGGCTAAAAGAGCCGTACGGGGTGTGAGGCGTCGGCGAAAGTGCTCCCTGACGGAGATTGGAAGCATGTTTTCCCGATTCTGCGACCGGACTTTTTTCCGTGTCATCCCGGACCGGACTTTTGTCCGTGTCGTCCAAGACCGGAGCTTTCTCCGTGTCATCTCAATGGCGATAGCGCTCATGGGCGTTCTCGTCTTCTCGACTTCGGCCCTGCGGGCCCAGGAATACACCGCTCAGGAGATTGTCGATTCCGGGCACAAGTTCTTCGGCGCGACATCGGGCGGGCTGGCCACGGTTATCGAGAAGATTTTTGCTTCCTACGGACTGCCCAACGGCTATCTGCTGGGCGAAGAGGGCTCGGGCGCGCTGATCGGCGGCCTGACCTATGGCGAAGGCACGCTCTACACCAAGAATGCCGGCGATCACAAAGTGTTCTGGCAAGGCCCGTCGCTCGGCTGGGATTTCGGCGGCGAGGGGTCGCGGGTGATGATGCTGGTCTACAATCTCGACGATGTGAGCAACCTCTACAACCGCTATGGCGGCGTCGCCGGTTCGGCCTATGTGGTGGCCGGCGTTGGCTTCAACGTGCTGAAGAACAACAATGTGCTTTTGGTGCCGATCCGCACCGGCGTCGGTGCCCGGCTCGGCGTCAATCTCGGCTATCTGAAGCTCACCGAACGCGCCACGTGGAATCCGTTCTGAGCTAATCCCGTTCCGTTGCGGCAAAGCCTTGCCGCAACGCTGGATTTCCGCCATGTCAACGTGGCACAGTCCAGCATTAGCGGTTGCCGTCCACAACGGGTAGTCACTTGGTCCAATCGGTCCTGTTCTTCGTCCTCGGCTTTCTCTGCGCCGGCTTCCTGGCGCTTATGATTGCTCCGGCCATATGGCGCCGCGCCGTCGCCCTGACGCGCAAGCGCATCGAAGCCTCGATACCTCTGACGCAAACCGAGATCCTAGCCGACAAGGATCGCGTTCGCGCCGAGTACGCCATGTCGACGCGCCGCCTCGAAATCAGCGTCAAGGCGTTGCGCGAGAAGGTGGCCGAACAGCTCGTCGAGATCAGTCGCGGCCACGAGGCGATGAAGGGCGTGGCGATCGAGCGCATGGAGAAGAACCAGGTACTGAGCGAACTGGGGGCCACGAGCGAAATGCTGCGGCAGCGCGAGGACGAGTTGCACCGTCTGTCGGACCGGCTCAAGGAAACTGAACGCAAGCTGGAGAAGCGCGCGCTCGAGCTTGAAAAGCTGGAGAGCATGTATGACGACGCCAGCTTCTCCTCCAGCAGCCGACAGATCGAACTCGTGGCGCGCGAATCCGAGATGCAGAAACTTGCGAGCGACATTGCGTTGCTGCGCGGCCAGCGCAAGGAGGCGGACAGGCGCGGCCAGGAGATCGCGGCCGAAAGCAAGGCTGCACGCGATGCCGTGAAAGCCGAGAAGAAAAAGACCGCCGACCTCGACAAGAAGGTCGAACGGCTGCTGGCCACTCTTGCCGATCGCGAGGACAAGCTAGACCGCCGCGAAAAGGAACTGGCGCGGCTGCGAGAAAAGTCGAAAGCCGAGGATAGCACGCCGGCTCTGCGCCTGGTCGGCAGGGGCGGCGATGTCGCCAAGAGCGATGACGTCGACAAGGCTATCGCCAAGCTCGACAGCGACCGTGAGCGGCTCGAGGCGAGGCTGACGGTGCTGGCGCGCGAGAACAAGCAGCTGAAGGCGGATTTGACCGCGCTGGTCGTGTCCAATCCCGCGGATGGCAGCTCCGCCTTGCGCGAGCAGATGAACGAACTGGCAGCGGAGGTCGTCCATCTGACGGCCAAGCTCGAGGGACCTGATTCGCCGATCGCCAAGGCATTGGCGGTACCGTCGGATGCACGCTCCGGCAACGGTGAGCGCAGCCTTGCAGATCGCGTGCGGGCGCTGCAGGAGACGGACGCAGCAAGCTGAAATCAGTTCCTGTTTGCCGAGAAATGATGCAGCGCGATGGCTGACGCCGCGGCGACGTTCAGGCTGTCGAAGCCCTCCGACATGGTGATCCGTACCGTCTGCAAGCGCGCGATCAGGCTTGCGGGGAGGCCTTCACCCTCGGTGCCGAGATAGAGCGCAAGGCGCTCGCTCCGCGGCGCATCGCGAATGTCGGTGTGCCCGCTCGGCGACAGCGCAAACTGGCCATAGCCGCGGCGGTCAAGCGTTGCCGTGAAGCCGGCGGCGTCGGTGAACGACGCGAAGGGAATTTTGAGCGCCGCACCGACGGAAACCCGGATCGCCTTGCGGTAGAGCGGATCGCAGCATGTCGCATCCATGAGTACCGCATCGGCGCCAAAGGCGGCGGCGTTGCGAAGGATCGAACCCATATTGTCGTGGTTGGCGATGCCGACAAGCACCACGACCAGCGCTTGGGCCGGCAAGGCATCGAGCAAGGCCTCGGCGGACTGCGGCGTTCCTTTGCGACCGATGGCCAGGATGCCGCGATGCATATGAAACCCGGCGATTGCATCCATCACCGCACCGGTGGCGACATAGACCGGCAGGTCCGCCGGCGCCTTGCTCAGGATGCCTTCGAGGCCGGCCAGCCGGTTTTCCAGGACCAGCACCGATTCGGGGCCAAAACGCCCAGACGAGAGCAGCAGGTCGAGCACCACCTTGCCTTCGGCGACGAAGCGGCCTTGCCGGCCAGCGAGGTCACGCTCGCGGATATCGAGGTAGGCGGCAACGCGCGGGTCTTGCGGGTCGTCGATGCGAATGGGATCCATGCGTTCCTCGTGGTCACCGCAGCAGCCCGAAAATCCGCACGGATTGCCGGCGCTCACCGTTGGCTGGGAACCACGATGCGACAATTCAGGACGATCAGCTACCACCTCTGTGCGCCCGCATGGACGCACAATGCCTGAAAGCGTTGCGAGGTAAGAGGCTACAGGACGGTCAGGTTCCGGCGCGGCGCAAACGGTGCGCCATCTGGGAGAGGTCCTCCTTGCCGCTGCCGAAAATGCCGTCCAACATGCCGAGCAGTTCGCGCACGGCATCGGATTTGCAGGAATAGTAGATCATCTGCCGGTCGCGACGGGTGTCGACGAGGTCCAGCGCCCGCAACTTGGCCAGATGCTGCGACAGGGCGGATTGACTGAGCATCACCTTCTCGGCGATGGAGCCGACCGACATTTCACCGTCGATCAGATGGCTCATGATCAACAGCCGTTTCTCATTGCCCATCAGCATGAGAAATTCGGCTGCCGATCCGGCATTTGCGATTAGCTTAGACGAGACCATCGATCCCCCATGCTTTTTGTTCATCCTGACGCCATGGGGGCAATGGCATCTGATTCCATAAACTCAGTTGCGTATGGCCGCTGCGATTCAGCGTCACTGACAAAAGGTAGAGCATTTCCTTCAAATCTCAAGTGTTGCTTTTTATCTAATGTAATTAAGCCCAGTCTCCGCGTCGGTCGCGGTCCGTCCGTTTCTGGCCATTTCGACCAGAACAGGCCGCAATTCGCGTGCCGCCTGCAAAGTTTGCGGGAAGAAAACACGGCAAACATCGTCACCCGACACCAGATCCATGCCATCGGCATCGAATCCGGCAATAATCCAGCCGTTGCCGGACACTTTCGCGAAATGCTGTGCATAAACCGCAATCGCGTCGAGATGGTCGGCGTTCATATGGCCGATGGCGGATTGTTCGGTCGCCGTAAGCTCCTCGACGATCGGTCCACTGGTGAGCAGATCCGGTCGACCGAGCTGATAGGCCTTGCCGAAGCCGCCGTTGAGGCTGGCGCGTTGCGGCTCGAGGCGGAAGATCGAAAAGTCGCCGAGACCGGCGTAGAGTTTCGCCTTGGGATTGCGGTTGAGATAACGGCGCTCGCAACGGGCGTGCTCGCTCGATCCGCGCTCAAGCCGTTTCGCCTGGCAGACCAGTGACAGGCGCGGGTGCGCCAGCGGGTCGCCCTTGCCGGGTTCGCCAAGCAACAGGGAACAGCGCGCATCGGCAAGCAACGCGCCGGTGTGCGCCGAGAGCATCGAGACCAGGATCAGCGGCGCGCCGTCGATGTCGGTGGCCACGCCGACCCTGCTGGCCAGGGGCGAACCTGTCTCAGGTTCGATGACCGCCAGCGCACCAAAGCGGGCGCTGCGCAGAAGTGTCTTGGCCATTCGGATCGCCTCGGCATCCGTCTCGCGGATCACGTCCTTCTTCGGTTCGTCCAAAGGCATCACCACAATAAGTTGATCTTCCTTCTCCGCTTATCTGTCAAAAAAACCGGATTTGACAAGGTCGTCAATCTCGTTTTTCGAGAATCCGAAACGTGCAAGCGCCGTCGACGGGACGAGATCGTTGTCGGCGGGCTTGGTCGCAACTGTCGGCCGCGAGCCGGAGAAACGCGGCGCCGGGGCCGGGCGCTCAAATCCACCCGCCGCTACAAAGGCATTGCGCGCCCGATTGTGTGGGTGATGCTTCGCCTCCTGCAGCGACAGGACGGGGGCAACGCAGGCATCGGTTTCGGCAAACAGCCGGTCCCAGTCGTCACGCGATTTCTGCCGGACCCGCTCGGCAATGGCCGCGCGCATCGGCGGCCACAGTGCCTTGTCGTACTGGCCGCGTACAAAGCGCTCGTCGAGCGGCAGCAGACTGGCGAATTCGGCGAAGAATTGCGGCTCAAGGCAGCCGATGGCGACATGGCGTCCGTCTGATGTCTCATAGGTGTCGTAGAAAGGGGCGCCGGAATCGAGCAGGTTCGCGCCGCGCCTGTCGCTCCACAAGCCGGCCGCCATGAGCGCATGCAGGGGTACCGCCAGCATCGAGGCGCCTTCGACCATCGCGGCGTCGATGACCTCGCCCTTGCCCGTGCGCGAACGTTGGAAAAGGGCGGCCAGCACGCCGGCGACCAGCATCATGGCGCCGCCAGCATAGTCGGCGATCAGGTTCAGCGGCGGGACGGGACGGCCGCCGGCGTGGCCAACTGCGTGCAGCAGGCCCGAATAGGCAAGGTAGGTGATGTCGTGGCCGGCGCGGCCTGCGAGCGGCCCGTCCTGGCCGAAGCCGCTCATGCGGCCGTAGATCAGCGCCGGATTGCGCGCCAGCACCGCTTCCGGGCCGAGCGCCAGCCGCTCCATGACACCGGGGCGAAACCCTTCGAGCAACATGTCCACCTTTTCGGCAAGGCGCAGCATCAGATCGGTGCCTTCCCGGCGTTTCAGGTCGAGGCGCAGGATGGCGCGGCCGTGACGGTCGATGTTGTATTCATCCGACATCGACGGGAGAGGCCGGCTCGCCCCCGCCCGTTCGACGCGCAGAACTTCGGCGCCCATCTCCGACAGCATCAGGCCGGCCAGCGGCACGGGACCAAGCCCGGCCATCTCGATCACCTTCAGTCCGGCGAGCGGACCGGTCTTCCCGGCTGACAGACCGGCGCTCATGACCGGCTATTTCGGCGCCATGCGAATGGCGCCGTCGAGACGAATGGTCTCGCCATTCAACATCTGGTTCTCGATGATGTGCAGGGCAAGCGCCGCATATTCGGATGGCTCGCCCAAACGGGACGGGAAGGGCACGGCGGCGCCCAGCGAATCCTGCACGTCCTGCGGCATGCCGGCCATCATCGGCGTCTTGAAGATGCCGGGCGCGATGGTGCAGACGCGGATGCCGGAACGGGCGAGATCGCGCGCCACCGGCAATGTCATGCCGACGACGCCGCCCTTGGAGGCTGCATAGGCGGCCTGGCCGATCTGGCCGTCATAGGCGGCGACCGAGGCGGTGTTGACGATGACGCCACGCTCGCCGCCTTGCAGCGGATCGAGCTTCGCGGCACGGTCGGCGACGAGGCGGATCATGTTGAACGTGCCGATCAGATTGACCTCGATCACCTTGCGGTATTGATCGAGCGGATGCGGGCCATCCTTGCCGATCGTCTTCACGCCGATGGCGATGCCGGCGCAATTGACCAGGATACGCGGCTCGCCAAGCTTGGCCGCGACCTCGGCAAGAGCGGCAGTCCCACTATCGGCGTTGCTGACGTCGCACTGGACGGCAATACCGCCGATCTCGGCCGCGACCTTCGCCGCGCGATCGATACCGACATCGAAGATGGCGACGCGCGCGCCCTTGGCGGCCAACGCGCGCGCCGTTGCCTCGCCAAGACCGGAGCCGCCGCCGGTAATGATCGCGATCTGGCCATTCGGGTTCATGCCGACATCCTTTTAATCTCAGGGACAGTGGGACGGATCAGGCGCCAGATCGGCGGGGAAGGTCAAGCCATCGCTGCTATATGGTCGCCAACCCTGGCCTGATCGGCGTGGCAGACCTCGCCCGAAAGCCTGGCGACCGCGCCCGGCGCGATCTCATGCGACAGCAGCCGGTCAAGATCGACGGGGCGCGGCATCGATATCTGGCCGCGCGGAATGCGCTTGAAACCGAGCGGTCCGTAGTAGGGCTCGTCACCAACCAGCATCACGGCGGGCGCGCCGGCCTTGGCGGCCGCCTCCAGCGCGATCGCAACCAGCCGACGGCCGATGCCGAGGTTCTTGAAGGCTGGCCGCACCGCAAGCGGCCCAAGCATCAATGCGCGGCCGGCACCGGCGGCGATGCGGGTCATGCGCACCGAGGCGACGACGAGGTCGCCGTCGACGGCGACGAACGACAGCGAGCGTTCGTGCCCGCCAGCCTCGCGGATCTTGTAGGCGGCCAGCACGAAGCGGCCGGGTCCGAAGGCTTCGTCGTTGATGGCTTCGATCTGGAGGTCATGCGCCGGGGTTTCCAGCAGGTATTTCACGTCGGCAAGGCTCATGGTCTTTGCGTTCCGATAGGGAGGAAAGGTTTGCTGCAAACGGCAGCATTCGCCAGTCAGCGCTTCATCAAGCGCGGGCGCCCTTTCGTCGTCGGTCAAACCGGATCAAAGCAAAGTCGAACATGCGGATTGTCCGCTAGCATCAATTCCCTGCCGCTGCAATCGGCGGCTTGATGGTCCACCCGACCGCTTGACGGTCTGTTCAGCACCAGGTGATTCCACGGCGTGGCTTCGTGCCCTACATGGGAAGCAAGCAGGAAAGGACATGCGATGGGATTGCTGGTCGAAGGCAAATGGCAGGACCGCTGGTATGACACCAAGGACAGCGGAGGCAAGTTCGTGCGGACGCAATCGCAGTGGCGCGACTGGATCACTCGCGATGGGACGCCGCCTGCGGGCCGCAGCCGCGGTTTCAAGGCGGAGCCCGGCCGCTATCATCTCCATGTCTCGCTCGCTTGCCCATGGGCGCACCGGACGCTGATCTTTCGCGCGCTGAAGAAGCTGGAAGGCATCATTTCGGTGTCTGTGGTGCATCATTTCATGGGCGCCGATGGCTGGACGTTCGTGGAGCAGGATGGTGCGACCGGCGACACGCTCTACGGCCTCGATTTCCTGCACCAGATCTACACCAAGGCCGATCCTGCCTATTCCGGCCGCGTGACGGTGCCGGTGCTATGGGACAAGAAGGAGCAGACCATTGTCTCCAACGAATCCTCCGAGATCATCCGGATGCTGAATTCGGCGTTTGACGAATGGGGCGATGCCAGCCTCGATTTCTACCCCAAGGCGCTGCGCGGCGAGATCGATGCGATCAACGCGCTGGTCTATCCGGCCGTCAACAACGGCGTCTATCGCGCCGGCTTCGCCACCACGCAAGGCGCCTATGAGGAAGCGTTCGGCGAGCTGTTCGCGGCACTCGACACGTTGGAAGACCGCCTCTCAAGGCAACGTTATCTGGTGGGCGATCGCATCACCGAAGCCGACTGGCGGCTGTTCACCACGCTGGTGCGCTTCGACCCGGTCTATGTCGGCCATTTCAAATGCAATCTGCGCCGCATCGCCGACTACCCGAACCTGTCCAACTATCTGCGCGACCTCTATCAGGTGACGGGCGTCGCCGGGACCGTGAACCTCAATCACATCAAGGCGCATTATTACGGCAGCCACGAGACGATCAACCCGACGCGGATCGTGCCGGTAGGGCCGGAACTGGACTATGACGCGCGGCATGACCGGGGACGGTTTAAGAAGGCGGCGTGATCTACCAGTAGGGCGATGGTTGCTCGCCGCCAAAAACCTCGGCGATCCGCCGTAGCGTGGCTGGTGTCGTGCCTTCCGGCAAACGGTCCAGGGGAAAGAAGCCGGACTCGGCGATCTCGTGGTCCGGCAGCTTCGGCGCCGTCTGGCTGAAATGCTCGATCAGATAGAAACCGACATGATCGCGCCGGCTGGCGCGACGGTTGAAATGCATCGACCTCAGCGCCGGCGATGACGTCAGTGTGATGTTGCCTTCCTCGGCCAGTTCGCGCGCCAGTGCCTCACCAAGCGTCTCGCCAACTTCGACGCCGCCGCCAGGAAGCTGCCAGCCCGGCACATAGGTGTGGCGAATGAGGAAGACGGAATTGGATGCCGTGTCGTGGACCAGACCGCGCACGCCGAGCGTCATCGGCCGCCGCAACACGAAATAGAGATGGAACAAGCGGGCCCGGAGGCCCGCCCAACCGGTCTGACGGAAGGTCTTCTCCGGATCAGTCTCCATCAGGTGCGAAACCGTGGTGGAAAGCGGGGGGCGCGTCGCATATGAAGGAAGTATGTTCAGGCTCGCGCATATTTCCGATGTCCATCTGGGGCCGCTCCCCGATGTATCCTATCGCGATCTCGCCTCCAAGCGCGTGCTCGGCTACGTCAACTGGCAGCGCAACCGCCGCCGCCATATGCATGATGCCGTCATCGACGCGATCGTCGCCGACATCAAGGCGAACACGCCTGACCACCTCGCCGTCACCGGTGACCTGGTCAATCTGGCGCTCGACGGCGAGATCGAGATGGCCAGGCACTGGCTGGAGACGCTGGGATTGCCGCAGGATGTCTCGGTCGTTCCTGGAAACCACGATGCCTATGTGCCCGGCGCCTTCGACAAGGTCTGCCGGTCCTGGGCGACCTGGATGAGTGGCGACGGTGTCAACACGCCGGTCGACCGCAACGCATTCCCCTATCTGCGCGTGCGCGGCGATGTCGCGCTGATCGGCATCTCGACAGCGCGTGCCACGGCGCCGTTCATGGCCAATGGCTTCTTCATGGAGGGTCAGGCGAAACGGCTTGGCAAGCTGCTCGACGCCACGGCCGGGCAAGGGCTGTTTCGTGCGATCATGATCCATCATCCGCCGGTGCGCGGCGCCGTCTCGCAGCACAAGCGGCTGTTCGGCATTGCCCGCTTCCACAAGATCATTCGCCGCCATGGCGCCGAACTTGTCCTGCACGGCCATTCGCATCTGCCGTCGCTGTTCTTCATCGGCAACCGGGGCGCCAAGGTTCCGGTGGTCGGCGTCGCCGCCGCCGGCCAGGCGCCGGGCGGCAAGCACCCGGCGGCGCAGTACAACCTGTTCGACATTGATGGCGAAAAGGGCAATTGGCGGATTCGGCTGACACGGCGCGGCCTGACCGGGCCGTCCATACCGCCATCCGATCTGCAGACGCTGGAGCTTGGCGCGGAGGCCGGTGCGGCTATGGCCGCACGTTGAGAACCATGGCCACGATGCGGTCCCACAACAGGATGACCGACACCACAAGTCCGACCAGAGCGCCGGCGGCGACCAGGCCAAGGCCGGACAGAAACGCCGACCAGGCCTTGCTGCGCGTCTTCGAGCGCAGTGGCGGTTCGGCTTCCGACACATCGGCGCGTGTCAAGCCGGCGAAGGCCGGCTCGACCCCGCCTTCCATCATCTTCTGGCGCTCGACGATCCGCTCGGCAACATAGCGCGTCACCTGATCAGCAACGGGCTTCATGTCGGTCGATTCGGCAAGCACCACCCGGCCGATGCGGGTGTCCCTGAGAAAGCGATAGGTGCGGCGATCGCGCCCCATGGCGACATGGCTGACGGCATCGATCCACAGGCGTGGCTGCAAGCCGGACGAGACGACAAAGTCGAAATTGTCCATGTCGGCGGGAACATCGGCAAAAACCGGCGCCAGTTCGGCAGCAAGCAGATCGAGGCGCATGCGATGGGCTTCTCGCATGTCGACGACGACGTCGTCGCGGTCGGCGAAGGCATTCTTCACATCACGGACGGCATCCGAGAGTTTCCTTGACTGATCGATGGTCTTCTCGCCTGCGTCCTTCATCGGCGTTCGCCTCGCGGGTTTGGTTAACACGGGGTTAACACAGCCGCCGGTAAAATGCACTGGCGAGAGCAACGGGATCGAGGCGCGTTCATCAGGTGGCTGTGCGCGAAAAAAGGTCAACTGGCAGCAGCGGCGAATCTCTGGCGCTGCGGCCTAGCGCGCCGGTTGGTGTTGCGGCGAATGATCTCGGCGACGAGGTCGGGTGCTTCCTCGGCCAGCATATGGCCGACCTCCAGCACATGGTGGACATGAAAATGCGCAGGCAGATCATCCGCCTGGGTAAAGGGCAACACTGCGTCGTCGGTTCCCCACGCCACCATCACCGGCATGTTCAATCCGTCGAGACGATCGTGCGGGATGACGCCCTGCCGATCGTCCATGGTCATGGCGGTGGCGATCTCGACCAGCTTCGGCACTTGGCCTGGACGTCCGCGCATTCGGCAAAGCAAGTCCATGATACGCTTCTGGGGCGGGCTGTGGGGGCCGGACATGGCGGCAAGGCAGGCGCGGATCTCGGACCGGTCCGCAGCGCCGCCATAGCGGCGCAACAACGGTCCATTGATCTCGGGGCCAAGGCCGCCCGGCGCCAGAAGCGTCAGCGAGGCGACTTTTCCAGGCTCGGCCAGCGCCATCAGTATTGCCACCGCACCGCCCATCGAGTGGCCCACGAGATGAACACGCTTCAGCCTGCGTTCCGAGAGATCGGCGAGCACGGCCCTAGCCGCGACCTTGGCCGGACCGGCTCCGGGAAAATCGAGCGACAGCCCATGCCCCGGCAGATCATAGGCCAGCGTGCGCGTGGCAGACGCCAGGGAAGAAATCACCTCGCGCCAGACATCGTGGCAGCCGCCGAAACCATGCAGCAGGACGATGGCCTTCGAGCCAACACCCTGTTGGGCGACAAAAAGCGATGCGGTCATGAAAGCTGATTTTTTTTGTTATTGCAGGATGCGCGACACCAACTGTGGCTGAATTGCTCCCAGTCTAGCGTGATGACCAGTAAAATCTTCGCGATTTGCCCGGTTGCGGACAGTCCCGGCGCGCCTAATCTGTGGATGTCGATTGTGTCAGCTTGCGTTACCGAGCCCTGCGGCGCGCAGAGCCTGGACCAGCCGGTCGGTCAGGTCGGCCGGATATTTCCGCTCGACGAAGGTCGCGCGCGGATCGGCGGCAAATTTAGGGAACTGGGTGTTCAGTTCGCCCAGCAGCGTGCTGACCAGATGGTCCTGTCCGGCAGCCTTCGCACCGATCAACCGCGCCGCAAGATAGTGCGATTTCGTTGCCGTCGTTCTCAGTGCCATGCTGGCCGCGACCGCCTTGTTCGTGTTGCCGAGCATGAATTCGCCGACGAACAGCCCGTAGTCCCACCATGTCGAGTGGCCGCTGAAGGTCTCCGCCGCATGGGCCAGGATCGGCGTTCCCTCCGCGTATCGACCGGCGAAGATCAGCCCGTAGCCGTAGGCAGCAGCCATGCCGAGATCGTAGGGATTGAGTTCATAGGCCTTGCGCATCCAGCGGATCGCTTCGTCCGTATTGCCGAGACGCGAACTGACATAGCCGTAGGAGCGATGCGCATAAGGGCTGGTCGGCCCCATCTGGACGCCGCGATGGGCAAACTCCACGGCCTTTTCAATCGTTGCATTGGGCGGATAGGCGTAGTGATCGGAGACCGCCTCGAGTTGCAGAGACGCCAGTTCCGAATAGACCAGCGAGGACTTTGTTCCGCCATTGGCCAATTTTTCGAGGCAGCGATAGGCAGCTTCATGGGTTCTGGCGTTCTGGTCGAGATAATATTTGTCGTTGAGCAGCAGGCATTGCGTCAGGCCGTTTGGTGCGCCGGTCTGCTCGATATAGTTGTAGATCGTGCCCGAGGCGGGAAGCGCCGAACTCAGCATGTCGGCGATACGGTCTTCGACCACGGTCGGTGCGCTGTCGGCAGGGGTCAGATTGCGCGAAAGAAGCACCCGTCCGGACGCCACGCTTTGCAGTTCGATCGTGATATCGCCTGCGTTCGGTCCAGGCAGGATGTCGAATATGAAGCTGGTGGCATCGTCGGCCGGATCGGAGGCTGTGTCGCGGCCGATGAAATCGATCGTATCGAAGCCGCTCAGACCGGCGCGCAGCGAGGCGGCGACGCGGCTGGCATCGGCGCCTTCGGCCTTGAGGTCGATATAGACCAGCGGCAGGGCGTCGGTCGTTGCCGACGGCGCGATGCTGCTGGTTGCGCCGGCGGTCTCGAGGGTCGCCGACATGTCACCGCCACCGGTCAGCAAGGCGCTGCTGCCCTGACGAAGGATCAGCAGGCCCAGCATGGCGATGACCAGGGCGATCGCCATCCAGAAGAAGCGGAGTTGGCGCACCACCGAGGGGGTGGGCTTCGCGAAAGCCGGCGACACCGCATCCGGCATACCCGTGCTGGCGTCGTTGGCCCGATCGGCGGACGTGGCGCTATCCAGCCTGAGTTCGGGGACAGCCACAGCCGGCAGCCGGATCGCATTCAGTTCATAGGCAGGGACATAGCCGCCTCGCGGAATGGCGATGCGGACCGGCTCGGCAACGCCCTCATTGGCAAAATAATGCTGCAGAAGCTCGCGCAGCCTGCCCGCCTGAACCCGCACCACGGCGTCGGTGGACGGATCGAAATCGCCGTCCTTGCCGAAAACATCCATGGCGATGGAGAAGCCCTTGAGCCTGTCGGCTTCGCCGGCTTGTTCGCGTTCGACAAGGTAACGGAGCAACTTGCGCGCGCGTTCAGATCGCCCGAACGTCTGGCTGGCAAGAAGTCGCTCCAGTGTTTCGCGCACTGCGGGGGCGGCAGGCGTGGCATGCTGCAAGTGTCGATCCTCTCGAAGTCGGCACAGGTTGAGGCGCGATCATATAGTTCCCGCACCGCCACACAAGTATGCACCCATTATGCGATCACGTACCTCACCGGATAATTCTTGGGTGGTTAATGATGCGAAGGGTCGGAACCGATCACCGAATGGGGAGGGTTCCGACCTTCGTTCTGGTCGCGCGTCAACCGGCCTTTTTGACGACGATGCGGTTCGCCGCCGACATCACCGCTTCCAGCGACGCGGCGACGATGTTGGTGTTGATGCCGGCGCCGAACAGCTTGCCATCAGGATGTTCCATCTCGACATAGGAGATGGCTGAGGCGTTCGAGCCGCGTTGCATCGAGTGCTCGGAATAATCGAGCACCGACATCTCGATGCCGAGATGACGCGACAGTGCATCGACGAAGCCGTCGATTGGACCGGTTCCGGTGCCAGTAATCGTCACCTCCTTGCCGTTGTCGACGATGACCGCCTCGACGACGCGACGGCCCTTGGTCTCGGTGCTGGGATAGGTGTGGTGGTCGAGGAATTTCAGGCGCGCGCCCGGCTGGTCGACATAGGTCTCGAGAAAGCGCTCGTAGATGCGCGTGACCGGCACTTCCTTGCCCTCGGCATCGGTGATCGCCTGGATTTCCTGGCTGAACTCGATTTGCAGATTGCGCGGCAGGTTGAGGCCGTAGTCGGCCTGCAGCACATAGGCGATGCCGCCTTTGCCCGACTGCGAGTTGATGCGGATGATTGCTTCGTAGCTGCGGCCGACATCGGCCGGATCGATCGGCAGATAGGGCACTTCCCACAGGCTCGTGTTGGCCTTCTTCAGCGCCTTCATGCCCTTGTTGATGGCATCCTGGTGCGAGCCGGAAAAGGCAGTGTAGACGAGCTCGCCGACATAGGGATGGCGCTCGGGAATCTTCAACTGGTTCGAATACTCATAGACATCCTTCATCCGGTTGATGTCGGAGCAGTCGATCCCCGGATCGACACCTTGCGTGTACATGTTGAGCGCCAGCGTGACGATGTCGACATTGCCGGTGCGCTCGCCATTGCCGAACAGCGTGCCTTCGACGCGGTCGGCGCCGGCCATCAGGCCGAGCTCGGTGGTGGCGATGCCGGTGCCGCGGTCATTGTGCGGATGCAGCGAGACCAGCAGGTTCTCGCGGTTGTCGAGGTTGCGGCACATCCATTCGATGCGGTCGGCGTAGATGTTGGGAGTCGACATTTCGACCGTCGACGGCAGGTTGATGATCAGCTTGTTGTCGGGTGTCGGCCTGACGATCTCGGTGACGGCGTTGCAGATCTCCAGCGCCACTTCGAGTTCGGTGCCGGTAAAGCTCTCCGGCGAATATTCGAAGCGGTAGCCGCCGCCGGCCTTGGCCGCCATGTCGGTGATCATCTTGGCGGCGTCGGTGGCGATGCGCTTGATGCCGCCGACGTCCTTTTCGAAGACGACGCGGCGCTGCAACTCGCTGGTCGAGTTGTAGAAATGGACGATCGGGTTGGTGGCGCCCTTGAGCGCCTCGAAGGTGCGGGTGATCAGTTCGGGCCGGCACTGCACCAGCACCTGCAGCGAGACATCGGCGGGTACGTTGCCTTCCTCGATGCACCAGCGGGCGAAGTCGAAATCGGTCTGCGAGGCCGACGGGAAGCCGATCTCGATCTCCTTGAAGCCCATGTCAAGGAGCAGGCCGAACATGCGCGCCTTGCGCTCATGGCCCATCGGATCGATCAGCGCCTGGTTGCCGTCGCGCAGGTCGACCGAGCACCAGATCGGCGCCTTGTCGATGACTTTCGAGGGCCAGGTGCGGTCGGTGAGGCCTACTGTGGGGTAGGGTTGATATTTGCGCGCCGCGTCCGGCATGCCCCGGGCTGCCTCGGGCGTGCCCTTTGCCGCATCCTTGCCGGCTACCGCGGCATCGGGGCGGATTTCTTCTCGTGCGTTCATCGTCGTTTCTCCCGGCGGCTCACGGATCCACCCTCAGATGGATGGCGAGCGGCGCCTTTACCAGAATTTCGTTCGCTTGATATGACGTGCCAATTTTGTGACTGGCCAAGGAGCGTGCGCTTGCGCGGCGGTTCGACCGCCGGGCGCTCCTTCAGCGAACCCGGCGATCGCCGATAAGGCCGAGAAGAAGCAGGGTCGAAGCCAGCGCGCGCACGGTCTCGCCGGAAAAACCGGTCGGACGGGAAGCGTTGGTGGCGCGCGTGTTCATGGCGGTTCTCATACAGGAGCGGCTTGTGGGAGGCAAGTGGGGCCGCAGGGTGTGCGGGTTCTGGTGGATACCATCCCAACATGAGTGCTCTTCCCCAGGCGCCGCAAATGCGCCAGACTTGGCCTTGCCGGGGCTACTTTTCGGCAGGGGGTCATTTATGAATTTCGTGTTTTTCTCGCCGCATTTTCCCGTCAATGGCGCGGATTTCTGCGACCGGTTGAAGAAGGCCGGGGCCAGGGTGCTGGGTATCGGCGACGCATCTTATGAGGCACTCGACGGCAAGCTGAAGGCGGCGCTCAGCGAATATTACCGTGTTGCCGACATGGAGGATTACGATCCGGTGTTCCGGGCTATGGGGCATTTCATCCACAAATGGGGCCGTATCGACCGTTTTGAATCACTCAACGAACACTGGCTGGAGCTGGAAGCCAACATCCGCACCGACTTCAACATCTACGGCACCAAGCTCGATTTCGTGAAGAATTTGAAGCGCAAGAGCCGCATGCGCGCCTTCTTCCGCAAGAGCGGCGTCGACACCATCGCGCAACGCAAATGCTCCGACCGGGCCGGCGCCATGACCTTCATCCGCCGCGTCGGCTATCCGGTGGTGGTCAAGCCCGACAGCGGCTCTGGCGCCTCGAACACCTTCAAGATTTCCAACACTGGCGAGCTCGACCAGTTCTTCAGGGACAAGCCCGAGGATGTGACCTTCGTCATGGAGCAGTTCATCGAGGGGCTGGTGGTGACTTTCGACGGGCTGGTCAACCGCGATGGCGAGGTGGTGCTGGCCGCCAGCCACCGCTACGACCAGAGCGTCATGGAAGTGGTCAACAAGGATCGCCACATGAGCTACACCTGTTTTCCCCGGATCAGCTCTGCGGTCGAGGAGGCCGGCCGCATGATCCTGAAGGCGTTCGACGTGCGCGAGCGCTTCTTCCACATCGAGCTGTTCGAGACCAAGGATGACCGCGTCATCGCGCTGGAGGTCAACATGCGTCCCCCTGGCGCCTGGATGACCGATGCGATCAACTACACGTTCGACATCGATGTCTATGCTGCCTGGGCCGACATGGTGGTCAAAGATGCCGCCGGCGGCCCCTATGAGGGCAAGTATTTCACCGCCTATGCCAGCCGCAAGCGGCGCCTCAGCTATTTGCACAGCCATGAGGACGTGCTAGCCGCCCATCGCGACAAGATCGTCCACCATCAGGCCATCGAAGAGGTTTTCAGCCGCGCCATGGGAAATTACGCCTACCAGATGCGCTCGAAGGACGAAGCGGCGCTGCGCGAAGCGGTCGCCTACATCCACGCGGAAAAGGCGTGAGGCGATGGACGTTTCCTATCACAAGACTTTCGCCCGCAATCTCGGCCGCGACATGGAATACAAGCGCTACGGCCATGCCGGCCGGCCGGTGGTGGTGTTCCCGACCTCGCAAGGGCGGTTCTACCAGTTCGAGGATTCCGGCGGGGTGGGGGCACTGGCCGAGTTTATCGACACCGGCCGCATCCAGCTGTTCACGGTCGACGGCATCGATTCGGAATCCTTCTTCGACAAGCATGCCGACGCCGCACATCGCATCGGCCGGCACGAGGCCTATTTCCGCTATGTGCGCGAGGAGGCGCTGCCGGAATTCCTGTCCACGGCCGCGCAGGCCAATGGCGGGCGCAAGCTGAAGCCGCTGTTCACAGGCTGTTCGATGGGCGGCTACCACTCGTCAAACTTCGTGTTCCGCTTTCCCGAACTCGCCAGCGGCGTCATCTCGCTCTCGGGCGTCTATTCGGCCCGCGACTTCTTCGGCAAGGCGCTTGAAGGCGACATCTTCTACAACTCGCCGCTCGACTTTCTGCCCGGCATTGTCGATCCCAAACTGCTTGCCCGCCTGAAGGCGCTCAGGCTGATCTTCTGCTGCGGACAGGGCGCCTGGGAGGAACGGATGTTGGTCGAGACGCGCAAGCTGGAACAGATCCTGCGCGACAGGTCCATTCCCGCCTGGGTCGACTATTGGGGCGGCGACGTCAGCCATGACTGGCCGTGGTGGCACAAGCAACTGGTCTATTTCTTCGGCCGCTGGCTGGACGAGGACCTGATGCACAGGCTCGATTAAGGTGCATGGAGATTCAGGTGATGCCGGCCTGGAAACGATCGTCTTCTGCGCTTCCGGCGCGCGACCATCTTGTCAATTCAGGAGAGGCCGCTTTGCCTGGAGCGGATCATCGCTTCACGGGAATATAGAACCGCTCTATCTCTTTGTTTTAACGTAATTCCTCAAGGCAAAGCGCTAGGCGCTTTCCCTGCGAAAACCGTTTCACGCTTTCCTGGAATTGCGCTATTACCTGACGCTTCTCGCCACCAGCCGCGCCACGCTCGGGCCGACCAGCAGCACGATCAGGAAGCGCGCCGATTGCAGCGCCATGACGAAGGAGATGTCGACGTTCTGTGCGGCGGCGGCAATGATGGCGATACTGTCCATGCCGCCGGGGCTGGTCGCCAGGTAGGCGGTCAAAGGGTCGATGCCCAAGAGATGGCTGATCATGAAGGCAAGGCCGCCGCAAAAGGCGATCAACGCCATGATCGAGGCGATGATCTGCGGCAAGGCACGCGTCGCATGGCGCAGGATCGGCCGGGTGAAGTTCAGGCCGATCGACCAGCCGACCATCGCATAGCTGACCGCCAGCAGCCATTGCGGCAATTGCATCTCCACGCCAAGGCCGAGATGGATCACGGTGCCAAAGATGAAGGTGCCGAGAAAGAAGGGCGAAGGCAGCCGGCAAAGCTTTCCCGCCAGGCCGCCGACAAGCGCGATGCCGATGGTGGCAGCGAAGGCTTGCGGATCGATCGGCGGAAACCAGATGATGGGCGGGATTTCGACCCCCGACGTGTCGACCCACATCTTTGCAACGAGGGCCGCCGTCATCGAGACGAAGATGACGCGCAGATATTGCATGAACGCGACGAGCCGCTGGTCGGCGCCGAAGGCACCGGCCATCAGCACCATGGCGGTGGCGGCGCCCGGCGAGGAGCCCCAGACGGCGGTGGTGCCGGGCAGGATGCGCCAGCGGCTGATCAGCCAGCCGAGCAGGCTGGAGGCCGTGACGGTAGCCACCACGACGCCGAGAAACAGCGGCCATTCCTGATAGAAGACCGGAAAGATGTCGGCCGAGATAGAGCTGGCGACGAGGCAGCCGACAATCGCCTGGGCGGCGCCGAACATAAGACGCGGCACGCGCACCGTGGCGCCATTGGTGCCGGCGACAATGGCCGCCAGCATCGGTCCGATCAGCAGGGCGGCCGGCAGGGCGGCGAGCTCCAGCGCGCCGGCAAACAGGGCGGAGACGGTCAGGATCGCCAGCCATTGCCAAGCCTTGCGCATTCGCGCCATGCGCTCGACAACGGGCTGGTCTGGGGAATCCATGTCTTGGTCTTAGACTCGAAGCGGGGCGATGCGAACCCCGCTACGCCGAAAAAGGATGCCTCGCGTGAGCTTAGGCTTTTTTGCCGTCGCCCAGGCCGAAGCCGCCGACAGGGTGGGTTTCGACCTGGAATTCAAAGCCGGCGATGAACGGCCGCGCCTTGGCGATCGCCGCCTGGACTTCGGGAAGCTGCAGCGAGGCTTTGTGGCTTTCGGCGTCGGTCCACACTTCGGTGACCCAGATCGCATCGGCATCCGCGGGGTCGCGGGCAATGATGTAGCTCAGGCAACCCGGCAGGGCGCCGGTGCTGGTGCTGGCGCGCAGGACCTCCATGACCGCGTCACGCTGGCCGCGCGATGCCCGCATCTTGCCGATCAGTCCATACATTCCTTTGTCTCCCTTCGAGGTTTTCGACAAGATATGCAGATCGTCAGTATGCAGATAGCCGGTCAAGGCATCAACTGGCCGCCATTCACCTCGATCACCTGGCCGGTGATGTAGCCGCTCAGAAGGTCGGAAGAGAGGAACAGGTAGGCGCCGACGCAGTCTTGCGCGGTGCCGGCACGCCCCTGTGGAATGGTGGCGACCATGCCCTTTATCTGCTCGTCGGTCGAATAGCGCTCGTGGAACGGCGTGAGAATTGTGCCGGGCGCCACCGCGTTGACGCGGACGCCGAAGCCGATCAGTTCCTTGGCCATGCCGCGCGTCACGTTGGAGACGAAGGCCTTGGCCGAACCGTAGAGGCCGGCGCCGCCGCCGGCGCCGTTGCGCGCGGCGATCGACGAGGTGTTGACGATGAAGCCGCCCTGTTTCTTCAGCCACGGGATCGCCTTGCGCGAGGCGGTCAGCACGGAACGCGCATTGAGGTCCATCACCGCGTCGTAGTGCGCCTCGGTCTGCTCGGCATAGGGCACGCGGCCGAGCATGCCGCCGGCATTGTTGACCAGCCCGTCGAGGCGGCCGAAATGCTGCGCGCTGTCCTCGACGACGCGCTCGACATCGGCGGGAACCGAGAAATCGCCCTGGACGAGGACCACCTCGCCGCCCCTGTCGGCAATGGTCTTGGCCAGAGCCTCGGCGGCGTCGCGGCTCGAATTGTAATGCAGCGCTACGCGGCATTTCTGCGCGGCGTAGGCCGACGCCAGGGCTGCGCCTATGCCGGTCGATGCACCGGTGACCAGTACCGTCTTGCCGGCGAGATCGGGAATGCTGAGTGTGGTGGTGGCTGGCACGCGTGTCCTCCGGGATTTCTGCCGGTCCTTCGTAGGCCTTTGGTGCCCGGATGTTCAAGCCTCACGGGCGCAGATAGGCGTACCCCTGGCCCTGCAGTTCCGCGAGTTTGACGACGCCACCCTTGTCGGCGGCGTGGAAACCGTCGAGCAGGTCGGTCAAAGAAATATCCATGCCTTGCATGGTGTTGGCGCAGGCATGCGGATTGAGCCCCTGCTGCACCAGGCTGGCGAAGCGGCCGGAAATCGCGGCCGATATTCCTTTGGACTTGAAGGCGGCAACGGCTGGACCATGCACGACCAGCACGATGTCGACATTGCCGCCGGTGCCGTCATAGTGGTTCTTGATGTTGCCCAGAACGAAACTGACCTTGTCGAGATCGCTGAGATGATAGACGACCTTCTGCCTGGCGGGCTCCGTGGCGGCTGCCCGCACCACCCGCAGGCCAAGAAACGTCCCGGTTCCGGCAAGAACCGCGCGGAACATATCGCGCCGGCGCATCGCATTCTCCTCCGCTTGACGGCTCACCGCAAAATGCATGGCTGCGGCCGCAATACTAGCATAAATTGACGTTACGTCCTGTCGATGCGAGGAGAGGTCACATGGCATCTTGGAAATGGGCGTTTGGGGAATGGAAGACAATTGCCGGCGCCGGGTTTGGCGCCGCGCTGCTTGCCGCGCTTGCCGGCTCTGCATTGGCCGATGACGCACTCAAGCTCACCGAACTCAGCCCCAACGGTGCCGACGCCTGTTTCGGCCGCGTCTATGACGCAGCACACCTCAAGGCGCATCCGAAGCAGAAGGTGGCGCGGATCTTCTTCTACTACGGCCATGATCCGGTCAGCCGGCCGAACGAGGAGCCGGCCGCGAATTCCGATTCGTCCTACAACGCCTTCGTCACCACCACAGTTCGCGGCGCCAAGGCGCCGGAATGGGCCGGCGGCTGGTGCAATCACGAGTCCGAGGACGGCAAATCAGGCCCGATCCATTGCGGCATGGATTGCGACCGCACCCTGGCCTCGCTGAAAGTCGATGACAAAGGAAGCCTGATCCTCACCGACGTGCAGTCCGATATCTATCTCGATGCCGGGTCGGAAGAGGAATTGGGTGCAGCGGAATACGACAGGCAGGCGCTGGGCAAGGAGGATGACAATTTCCGCCTCGACCCGATGCCGGCCGCGACCTGCAAGGCGGAGTTCGCGCGCATCGATCCGATCGACCCGGCGCTCGGGCCGCCGCTGCGCGAACGGCTGAAGCCGGACCAGGCCTTCTGCTATGGGCGCGACTATGACGCGTCGCACCTGGCCTCGCACCCCGATCAGTTGACGCAGTCGATCCGGGTTTTCCGTAGCTCGGTGGAGCTGGCGTCTTTTGCTTCGGGAGGCGACGCAGCCAACTGGCCCGATGGCGCCGACATTGCCGTCACCGTCACCACGCGGCAGAAATCGGCCAAGGCAACGCAGACCTATTCCTGCCAGGGCGAGGCCGACCAGTGGCGGTGCGCGGCAAGTTCGAAGATGAGCGATTTTTCCTGCGACATCGCGCAGAAGGAGATTTTCCTCAAGCGCGGCGCCAACGGCACGATGATGCTGGCCAATCCCAACAGCAGCCTGGCGATCGTCGATCTGTGTTCGAAGGCCGCCGACGGCAAAACGAAATCCGATGACAAGGTCTACCGGCTGCAGCCGATGCCGCAATCCGCCTGCGCGCCGTGAGCTGACCTCAGGCGAACGGCACGGCAGTCGTGCCCTTCGGCAGCTTGGCTTCGTCGTCGGGCTCGACATGGATGGTAACGCGCACCGAGGGGATTTCGGCCTTCAGCGCGTCCTCGATACGGTCGCAGATGACATGGCTTGCGCCGACCGACATGTCGGCGTCGACGACGAGATGGAACTCGATGAAGGTGGCGCGGCCGGCGATGCGCGTCTTGAGGTCATGCACCTCCAGCGCGCCCTTGCAGTTGGCCGAGATGACGTCGCGGATGCGCATGTGCGCCTGCGTGTCGACGGCACGGTCCATCAGGCCGTTCATCGACGAGCCGATGACGTGCCAGCCCTGCCACAGGATGTTCAGCGCCACGATGACGGCCAGTGCCGGGTCGAGGATATGCCAGCCGGTGAGGATCGCCCCGACCAGGCCGCCGAAGACGCCGATCGAGGTCACCACATCGGTCATGATGTGATTGCCGTCGGCAACCAGCGCAGGCGATTTTTCGGCCCTGCCGGCGCGGATCAGCGTCCAGGCCCAGAAGGCATTGATCACCGTCGCGATGCCATTGACCGCTAGGCCGTTCCAGGGCTTTTCCATGGGCGCCGGCGCCTGCCAGGCGCGCCAGACCTCGTTGAGGATCAAAAGCGCGGCGAGAACGATCAGCACGCCTTCGAGCACAGCCGAGAAATACTCGGCCTTGTGGTGGCCGAAGGGATGGTCCTGGTCGGCAGGCTTGTAGCTGACCTGGATCGCCCAGAAGGCGGCCATCGAGGCGATGACGTTGACGATCGATTCCAGCGCGTCCGAATAGAGCGCCACCGAGCCGGTGATGTACCAGGCGACGAGCTTCAGGCCGAGCACGATTGCGGCAATGATGATCGACCAGAACGCAAGGTTGGCGACCTTGCGCTTCGCCGCGGCCTTGGCCGCGATCGCCATCGTGTTCTCGGTTTCGGCCATGGTCGTCAGGCGGCCTTTTCCTTGGCCTTGCGCGGCAGGTGGGCAACGATGTTCTCGATGATCCGCATGCCGGCATTGTGGCCGAGTGTCATGATCGATTCCGGGTGGAACTGCACCGCGGCGATCGGTTCCTTGCGATGTTCGAAGGCCATGATGACGCCGTCCTCGGTCTCGGCCGTGACGATGAAATCATCGGGCAGGCGCACCGGATCGGCGAAGATCGAGTGATAGCGGCCGACGGTGACTTCCTTGGGCAGGCCGGAGAAGATGATGCCCGGTTTCGAGACACGGATGCGCGACGGCTTGCCGTGCATCGGCACATGCAGTTGCCTGAGCTCGCCACCATAGGCCTCCGCCAGTGCCTGCAGGCCAAGGCAGACGCCGAAAATCGGCAACTCACGGGCGCGAGCTTTCTTGATGGTGGCGGCACAATCAAAATCCTTCGGCGTGCCGGGGCCGGGCGACAGCACGACGAGGTCGGGCTTCAGCCGGTCGAAGACTTCCTCCGGCACCGGCGTGCGTACGGTCGAGACGTTGGCCCCGGTCTGGCGGAAATAATTGGCCAGCGTGTGGACGAAGCTGTCCTCGTGGTCGACGAGCAGGATGTTGACGCCGTCGCCGACGCGGGCGGTGGTGCGTTCGGTGCTGGCGGAATTGCCTGTCTTGGCGTCGCGGATGGCGGAGAGCATGGCGGATGCCTTCAGTTCGGTTTCGGCTTCTTCTTCTTCGGGAATGCTATCGAAGAGCAAAGTGGCGCCGGCGCGGACCTCGGCAATGCCGTCCTTGATGCGGATGGTGCGAAGGGTGAGGCCGGTGTTCATGTCGCCGTTGAAATTGACCATGCCGATCGCGCCGCCATACCAGGCGCGCGGGCTCTTCTCGTTCTGCTCGATGAAGCGCATGGCCCACAGTTTCGGCGCGCCGGTGACGGTGACCGCCCAGGCATGCGACAGGAAGGCGTCGAAGGCATCCATGCCTTCGCGCAGCCGCCCCTCGATGTGATCCACGGTGTGGATCAGGCGCGAATACATCTCGATCTGGCGGCGGCCGATGACGCGCACCGAACCCGGCTCGCAGACCCGCGACTTGTCGTTGCGGTCGACGTCCGAGCACATTGTGAGCTCGGATTCGTCCTTCTTGGAGTTGAGCAGCTTCAGGATCTGCTCAGAGTCCGAAATGGCGTCGTCGCCGCGCTTGATGGTGCCGGAAATCGGGCAGGTCTCGACCCGGCGGCCGTTGACGCGCACGAACATTTCCGGCGAGGCGCCGATCAGATATTCGCCTTCGCCCAGATTGATGAAGAAGGAATAGGGCGAGGGGTTGATCGACTTTAGCTTGCGCGAAATCTCGGACGGCTGCGTCTCGCAGCGCTCATAGAACATCTGGCCGGGCACGACCTCGAACAGATCGCCGCGCTTGAACGAATCCATGGCCTTGCGAACCAGATTGGCGTATTCGCCAGGCTCATGGTCGCCGCGTGGCGGGATGCGGTCGGCGGTCTTGAACGGCTCGGCGATTTCATCGCGCGGCAGGCCTTCCGTCGAAAACCCGTCGCCCGAATAGTCGTAGCGGTCGGTCCAGGCCTTGGCCGAGTAATGGTCGACGACCAGGATCTCGTCGGGCAGGAACAGGACGAGGTCGCGCTGGCTCTGCTTGCGCTCGAGCTTGTAGTCGACCGGGTCGAACTGGAAGGCGAGGTCGTAGCCGAAGGCGCCGTAGAGGCCGAGATTGGCGTCTTCCTCGGTCTTGAACAGAGCGGTGATGGCGCGCAGTACGGTGAACACCGAGGGGACGCGGCAGCGCTCCTCCTCGGTGAAGACACGGCCGGGTTTGGCGACGTCGAGGCGGATCAGTTTCTTCGAGTTCTCGGCGATGGTGACATCGGCCAGGCTGCCCAGCGTCTTGCCGATGACCGGCAACAGCACCTCGCCACGACCGTTCAGCGCCTCGATGCGGACAGTGCGGCCGCGCGCCGAAATGACAAGCGGGGGATCGATGATGGCGGTGTCCCAGCGCGTGTAGCGGCCGGGATATTCGTAATTCGAGGAAAACACCGCGCCGCGGCGCGCATTCAGCCCATCGACGTAAGCGTCGATGGCGCCCGCATAGGGCTGGTCGTGGCGCTCGCGGGTGATGGTGATGCCACCCGCGGTCACGAAACTTTCCGCCCCGTTTTCCAGAACCTTCATCGTCATTGCCGTCTCCATCAGCTTCTTGGGGCAACGGACCCGGGAATGGCTTGAAAAAACAAATGGCCGCCCGGACATTCCGTTGCGGCCACCCTCTATTTTCACGCGCACGCGTTCGAACAGGCCGCTGTCAGCAGGCCCACCACCAAATGGTCTTGGTCGAACGCATGTTCATGGCGAAATCCATAGCTGCGAAAAACCGGATGCGCAACAGGTTTGAAAATTCTGCTCGGTGGCCGCCGCTTCTGCGGCTCATGGCACATCGCCAGAGCCGGTGGTCTTGCTTAGGCTGGATGTCCAACGGCAGAAATATGGGAAAACACCAATGACCGAGCAGATCGACCGCGCACGGACGTTCCATTCCCTCCACGCCAGGGGAAACCCGATCGTTCTCTACAATGCCTGGGACCCGGGCTCGGCCAAGATTGTCGAGAAAGCAGGGGCCAAGGCGATCGCCACGGGAAGCTGGCCGGTGGCGGCCGCCTTCGGATACGCCGATGGCGAGAAGATCCCGCTGGAGCTGGCGCTCGACAATATCAAGCGCATCGTAGGGGCGGTCGACCTGCCGGTGACCATGGATCTCGAGGGCGGCTACGGCATTGAACCGGAAACCGTCGCCCGCACCGTGACGCGTGCCGTGCAGGCCGGGGCCATCGGCTTCAATTTCGAGGACCAGATCGTCGGCGGCACCGGACTGCACGACATCGCGCTACAGGTGAAGCGGATCGAAGCCGCCGCCGCTGCGGTCAAGGCCTCGGGTATCCCGGCATTCCTCAACGCCCGAACCGACATCTTCCTCAAGGCCAAACCGGATACGCATGACAAGGCGCTGCTCGACCAGGCGATCGAACGAGCGCACGCTTTTGAAAGGGCCGGAGCGAACGGCTTCTTTGCGCCGGGCCTTGGCGATGAGCGCCTGATCGAGGCGCTTTGCAAGGCAATCGCGTTGCCGGTTAACATCATCGCACTGGCGCATGTGCCGCCGCGCCAGCGGCTGGCGGAACTCGGCGTCGCCCGCATCAGTCACGGCCCGGTGCCATACCGGCAGATGGCCGAATGGCTGGAGGAGAAGGCGCGCCTGGCTATTTCCGGCTAATTCAGTCCTCGAGTGTCCCCGACCTGGCGTCGGCGCTCTTGCTGTCGCCGACGAGTTTCAAAAGATCCTCGCCGGCGCGGATGATGCGGCGCGAGCGGCGGGTCAGGATGATGCCGTCCTGCGGTGCCAAGACTTCGGTGCGGCCATCGGTTTCACCCGGTGCGTGGACGACGGTGGCGAGGCGAGCGCCCTTGGCGACGCGGTCGCCGGGCTTCACGTCGTAAAGCACGGCACCCGCCCGGGGCGCCGGCATCATCTCGATGTTTTCCAATGGTGCGACGACACCGGTGAAAGGACCGGGTGCGGGCAGGGCGGTGTCTGATATCACGCCGCGTGCGACCAGCAGCCGGTAGAGACCTTCGGCGTCGGCGGCGGCCAAGGCGCCGTCGACGTCGAGGATGCCGCGATATTCGACCGTGGTGGCGACGCGACGGTCTAGCTTGGCCACGTCATCGGGAACGTTCTGGTAGGGCATGATCGAGGCGCCCTCGAACGTACCGTCGGTGTCTTCGCTCCACAGCATCACAGCATCGACGCCCATGGCAGCGGCACAGTCGGCCATCGCCGGCCACAGGCTGGTATGGACATAGAGATAGGCGAGGCCCTCGTCGTCGCAATGCAAGTCGAGCACGATGTCGTGGCCGAGGGAAAGCTGCACCAGCCGGGTCTTCAGCCGCTGGTCGACAGGGCCAAGGCTGGTGTCGGGCAAGAGTGCTGCGTCGGGCGCGGCAAGCAGCGGAAAGCCGCGATTGAAGTTGGTGCGGGTGCCGAGATGGAAGCGGCCCTGATGCTCGCCGAAATGATATTGGGCGCGGCCGATCGGGTTTGCCCAGGGCACGACAGTGATGTTGCCCTTGATGCGGCCTTCGGCCTCGGCCTTGGCCAGCATCGGCATCAGCGCGTCGATGGCGACGACGCCCGGCAACTCGCCGGCATGGAGTGCCGCCTGCAGATAGGCTGACGGAGCGGCCGTGCCGGTTCCAGCAAACCGGAACAGCGGAAATTCGTAGGAAACACCTTCGCTTTCGCCGGCGATGCGCTCGATCGATTTCTGCATGACTTTCCTCCATCAAGAGCGACAAGACATGCCCATTTGGAGGCGCCGATGTCGATTGGTCCAGCCTGCCGCGCTATGGGCGCAAGCGGTTATTCCGCGGCAGCCTGAAGCGGGACGGCAGGCGCACGCCTATCCAGTGTCTGCGACAGCACCGCGACGATGACCGCCAGCAGCGCCAATGCCGCGCCGACCAGCGGCAGGTTGGCATAGGAAACACCTGCGGAAAGGGCCACGCCGCCGATCCAGGCGCCGCTGGCATTGCCGACATTGAAGGCGCCCTGGTTCAGCGTGGCGGCAAGGTTCGGCCCTTCGGAGGCCGCCTCGACGACGCGGATCTGCAGCGGCGGCACGACGACGAAGATGAGCAGGCCCCACAGGAAAACGATGCCGATGGCAATGCCGGCTATGGCGCCGAACTGCATGAAGCCGACAAACAGCAGCGCCAGCAACAGCAGCGTGCCGATGACCGTCGGCATCAATTTCCAGTCGGCGAGCCTGCCGCCGATGATGTTGCCGATGGTCATGCCGGCGCCGAACAGCAGCAGTACCCAGGTGACCGCGGGGGTGGACAGGCCGGACACGTCGGTCAGATAGGGTTTTATGTAGGTGAAGACGGCAAACAGGCTGGCCGAGGCCAGGGCGGCGATCAGCATCGCCAGCCAGACCTGTAGCTTGCCCAGCACGCGCAATTCGCCGCGCAGGCCGCCACCGCTCGGTTCAGCGACGTCGGATGGCACCAGCCAGGCGATGCAAGCGACCGAGATCAGGCCGATGCCGACCACGGCGAGGAAGGTGGCGCGCCAGCCGAAGGCTTCGCCCAGGGCGGTGCCGGCGGGAACGCCAAGGATGTTGGCCAGCGTCAGCCCGGCGAACATCAGCGCTATGGCGCTGGCGCGCTTATTGCGCGGCACAAGGCTCGCAGCAACGACCGAACCGATGCCGAAGAAGGCGCCGTGGCCGAAGGCGGTGAAGACGCGCGCGGCCATCAGCATCCAGTAGTTGGGCGCGATGGCGCAGAACAGATTGCCGACGACGAACAGCGCGGCGAGGCCCACCAGCACCGGCTTGCGCGGCAAATGCGCGGTGGCCATCGCCACGATTGGCGCGCCGAAGACGACGCCCAGCGCATAGCCGGTGACCAGCAGGCCAGCCGAAGGGATGGACACGCCGAGGTCGGCGGCGACCTCCGGCAGCAGGCCCATGATGACGAATTCGGTGGTGCCGATGCAGAAGGACGCAATGGCAAGCGCAAGGATCGGCAAGGGCATGGGGCGTCCAGACTGAATCGGTTCAAATTCAGATTGAACGCGTAGCCTTGCTCCGCGCAATATGCATTGCTGCAACGCAGCAATGCATAAAGTCCAGAGCTGAGCGTGAGCGTGAGTGTCTCACACCAGCGGCTTCAGCTCCTGGGCGATGGTGGGCAGCAGTTCCGAGACATTCGGGTGGATGTGCACCGCGCGCGCCAGCGTGTCGACGGGCGCCTTGGCGTACATCAGGTCGAGCACGCAATGCACCGCCTCGTCGCCGCCGGGACCAAGCACCGAACAGCCGAGGATCTCCCTGGTGTCGGCATCGACGAGAATCTTCATGAAGCCCTGCGTCTCGCCCTTTTCGACGGCGCGTCCGACGCGGGTCATCGGCCGCTGGCCGATCAGCGCCCGGCGACCGGATTTCTTCACCGCGGCCTCGGTCATGCCGCAGCGGCCGAGCGGCGGGTCGATGTAGAGCGCATAGGCCTCTATGCGGTCGCTGACTTTGCGCGGATCATTGTCGAGTAGGTTGGCGGCGACGATCTCGTAGTCGTTGTAGGACGTGTGAGTGAAGGCGCCCTTGCCGTTGCAATCGCCCATCGCCCAGATGCCGGGCACGCTGGTGCGCAGCTGGTCGTCGACGGTGACGAAGCCGCGCTTGTCGACCTCGACGCCGCCTCTGTCGAGGCCGAGATCGTCGGTGTTGGGCACGCGTCCCAGAGCCAGCAGCACATGCGAGCCGACCGTCGGAGGTTTGCCGGCGGAGAAGGTCACGGCAGTGTCGTTGCCTTGTTTGGCGAAGGCGATGTCGTCGGCACCGAGATGGACCGTAATGCCTTCGTTTTCGAGGATGGAAAGGATGGCGGCCGAGACGTCCTCGTCCTCGCGGCCGGTCAGGCGCGGGCTCTTTTCGATCACCGTGACGTCGCTGCCGAAGCGGCGGAACATCTGCGCGAATTCGAGCGAGATGTAGCTGCCGCCGACGACGACGAGATGGCGCGGCAGCACGCCGAGATCCATCATCGAGGAGTTGGTCAGATAGTCGATATCGTGGATGCCGGGCAGGTCGGGCACCGAGGCGCGGCCGCCGGTGTTGAGGAAGATTTTTTCGGCGGTCAAAAGGTCGTCGCCGACGCGCACGGTGTTGGCGGATTCGAAACGCGCATGGCCGCGATAGAGCGTGCATTTGTCCATGCCGGCGATCCAGGTTTCGAGCCCGATGCGGGCGTCGTTCGACACCTTGTCCTTGCGCGCTTTGATCGCCTTGTAATCGACGCCGACGGGGCCGCCGAGCGTGACGCCATAGTCGGCGGCCCGCCGCGCCAGATGCGCGGCATAGGCGCTGGCGACCATGGTCTTGGTCGGCATGCAGCCGGTATTGACGCAGGTGCCGCCGACCAGCTTGCGCTCGATCAGCGCCACGCTCATGCCGGCGGCATTCAGCCGGCTGGCCAGCGACGGGCCGGCCTGTCCGGCGCCGATGATGATGGCGTCGAAGGTCTTTGCCGTCATGCCACCGCCGCCACGATCAGCAGGCCGCCGATGATCGCCACTGCGTCCTCGATGAAGGCGGCGGGCGGGTCCTTGCCGAAGGCGGCTGCCAGCCGGCCACGCGCTTCGGCACCGCCCAGCGTGCCGATGACAGCGCCGATGGCGCCGGCGATCAGGCCGCCGATGGTGGAACCGCCGGTGGCGCCGATGACAGCGCCGGTAAACGCGCCCATGATGATGCGGGCGCCGAATTGCTGCGGCACTTTACGGCTCGGCGTCGAAGGCAACTGGTCAGTCACCAGTTCGACGATGGCCAGGATGGTGAAGATGCCGACAGCCGCCCAGTGGCTCATGAAGCTGGCCCAGGTGGCGGCGACCGGCAGCCAGCCGAGGTAAGCCCCCCAGGCGACGGCGGCCGGCGCGGTCATCGCGCGAAGGCCGGCAATGACGCCGATCAGAAGTGCGAGAATATACAGCATGGTCGATCCCCTCATCGCCGGGCCAGAACAGCCTAGCAAGAGCAGGCTAGCATAGGCCGGACCTTTGACCAGCACATGACTTCGAAAAATCGGAATGGATTTTGCGCCAGTGTTCGCTGGCTCTTTTCCGTTCACGGCAATTGTGCTTTTGCAAGGATGTCACATGGAGACACCGTCATGGCTGGAAGCGAGCGCGCAAGGATGGCGGCCGGCGAATGGTACACGTGCCTCGATGACGAACTGGAGGCACTGCGCGTCACGGCGCGCGACGCGGTGTTCGAGCACAATTGCCTGCCGCCCCGGCAGCGCGGAAACCTCGGGCCGGGCTTGAAGGCATTGCTCGGCAGGGCGGGCGAGGGCGCCCGCATCGAGGCGCCGTTCCACTGCGCATACGGCTTCAACATCTTTCTAGGCGACGGCGTCTTTCTCAATGCCGGCTGCACCATTCTCGACACGGCGAGCGTGCGCATCGGCAAGGGAACGCTGCTAGGCCCCAATGTGCAGATCTATTGCGCCGAGCACCACAAGGAGGCCGCCGGGCGGCAAGCGGGGCTGGAAATCGCGAGGCTTGTCGAGATCGGCGCCAATGCATGGATCGGCGGCAGCGCGATCATCCTTGGCGGAGTCAGCATCGGCGAGGGCGCCATCGTCGGCGCCGGCGCGGTGGTGACCCGCGACGTCGCCGCGAACACCACGGTGGTCGGCAATCCGGCGCGGGCGGTCAAGGGCGGCTGACGATAGGGCATGATGCCGAAACGTGTGAAGCGGTTTTCGGACGACATCATGCTCTATCTCTTCGAGTTCGGCTTCTAGGCGGCGGGAAACCGGATCGTCGCTTCGAACCCGTCTTGCCGCCCGGATGCCGGTGAGTTCAGAACCAGCGTCGCATCGATCTGTTGCAGGATCCGGCTGACGATCGCCAATCCGAGGCCCGATCCCTCGGCGCGCGTAGCGCCGCGCTCGAACCGTCTGATCAGGCTGCCTGGGGCTGGAACCACCGGACCTTGGTTGATCACGCTAAGTCGGGCGTCTTCGTCGATGCGCACGACAACCTCTCCGCCTTCGGGGCCATGCCGCAAGGCATTCTCGATAAGGTTGCGCAGGACGATGGCCAGCGCATCCGTGTCGATCGCGGCCAGCGCCTTGCCTTTCACCAGCGTTTCGAGGCGAAGGCGGCCCTTGTTTTCGCTGTGCTGCTCGAAGTCTTCGACCACCAATGCCGCGACCGCGGCAAGGTCGGCAGGCTTGCCGGCGGCGGCCACTCCGGCGTCGGCGCGCGCCAGCTGCATCAATTTTTCGGACAGGCCGGCGAGATTGGACAGCGCTGCCTTGATCTGGCGCGGACGTTTTCTTGCCGCGTCGTCCGGAGCTTCCGCGATCAGCCGCTCCGTCTGTGCCAGTGCGCCGGCAATCGGCGTGCGCAATTCATGCGCGGCATTCGCGGTGAATTCTTTTTCCGCCTCAAGCGCCATGTGCAGGCGCCGCATCAGGCTGTTAACCGACTTGGCAATGGCGGCGAGTTCGGAAGGCAGCTCGGTGGTGCGGATCGCAGCGAGGTTGTCGCCGTGACGGGCGCTGATCTCGCCGCGCAATGTTGCAATCGGCCTCAGGAAACGCGCCAGGGTCAGCCACGCGACAAGTGCGCTCAACGGGATCAGGATGACCATCGGTATCAGGAAGCCGGTGGCGGCTTCGAAGGTTTCCTCATTGCGCCGTGCATCGAGCTCGGCGACCTGGATGAAGATCGTGCCGCCAACCGCGGGCTCAGTGTAGATGCGCCATCCGGCGGCCTCCGAAAAGCCCTGCGCGAGTTCAGCCGTGAGCGGTTCCGCGGGAGCATTGTAGGAGTGCAGGAGAACACGGCCACTGCCGTCCCGCACCTGGAAGATGAGGCGACCGCCTATATCGTCCGAGACGGCCTCTGCCAGCCTGCGGGGCGATTGCGAAACCTCGCGCCCGAAAAGATCGTCGATGACCAGCGGCAGCAGCCGGCGGGCCGCTTCCTGCATCGAATTGTCCATGGCTTCGTTGATTTCACGATGCAGGGTGATGCTTCCCGTGCCCGCTGCGACCAGGCCGAAGGCGACCGTGACCAGGATCAGCGAGGCAACGAGACGACCGGCAAGGCTGTCGAAGAACCTCATGGGAATGCCAGGCGGTAGCCTAGCCCTCTTACGGTCGTGAGGGCCTCGCGCCCGATCTTCTTGCGCAGGCGGCTAACATAGACTTCGACCGTGTTGCTTTCGATCTCCGCCCCGAAGGCATAGAGCGCATCCTCGATCTGGTTCTTGCCGACGGTCATGCCGGGCCGGCGCAAAAACTGCTCCAGCACCGCCCATTCGCGGGACGTCAGCATGGCCTCCCTGCCGTCCACGACAACGCGGCGGGCGGCCTGGTCGATTTCGACCGGCCCGAGCCGAACCAGAGGATTCGGGTTTCCCGCATAGCGCCGCGCGACCGCGGCGAGGCGCGCGGACAACTCGCCGAGATCGAAGGGCTTGACCAGATAGTCGTCTGCTCCGGAATTCAGCCCCTCTATCCGGTCGGAGAGCTGGTCGCGCGCGGTCAGGATGATGACCGGCGTATCGGTGCCTTCACGGCGCAGCGTCTTCAGGAATTCGAGCCCCCTGCCGTCCGGCAGATGGAGATCGAGCAGGACGAGTTCATAGGAGACGACATGAAGGTGATCGCCGGCATCGCCAAGCGTCGTGCTCCAGTCCACGGCATGACCGTCGGCGGCTATATGATCGCGCACCGCCTCGCCCAGCACGGGGTCGTCTTCGATCAGCAGAACGCGCACCTTGCCTCCGTGTTCAGCACACGCCACCTCCATGCGGGACAAGGCTGACAGGAACCTGAACGAAAGCCAACTGCGGCTTTTGAGCGATACGATACGCGTTCAGGCTGCTGTCAGGTTTCACGGTCAGGGTCCGCGACATCGGAATTGGCCGATGGAGAAAACAAGATGAAGACCTTGATCCTAACCGCGCTGGTGATGGCTGTTGCCGGACCGGCTTTCGCTGCCGACAAATGCGATGTGCCGACCGACCAGTGGCAACCACGCGAGGCGCTGCAAAAGAAGCTTGAAAGCGAAGGCTGGAAGGTTCGCAGCATCAAGACCGAGAACGGCTGCTACGAAGCCAAGGCACTCGATGCCAACGGCAAAAAGCTGGAAGCCGTGTTCAATCCCAAGACGCTCGAGTCGGTCGGCGCCGATTCCGACGACGGTTGATCGCCATGAACGCCACCGTTTCGACACGAGACACCTCGGTCGAGTCGACACAAGAAACCTCGGTCGAGTCGACACGAGAAAGCTCGATTAGGGTCTGGAGCTCCTACGTCCGCCTCTTTCATTGGTCGCTGGTCCTGTGCGTTGCGGTGGCCTGGCTTTCCTCGGGAGAAATCATGAAGCTGCATGAACTGGCCGGTTACAGTGCGGGGGTCTTGATAGCTTCACGGCTGATCGCAGGGCTGGCGGGATCGGGTCACACACGCTTCCGTCAGTTCGTGCGTGGGCCGCGCACTGTGAGCTTGTACATAGCCGACGTGGCGCAGGGTCGCGAAAAGCGTCATCTCGGCCACAACCCTGCCGGCGGCGCCATGGTGCTGGCGCTTCTGACCTGCGTGGCGGGAATTGCGCTTACCGGCTGGATGCAGACCACCGATGCCTGGTGGGGCGTGGCCTGGGTGGAGGACACGCACAAGATCCTGGGCAATGGAATTCTCGTGCTCGTCGGGCTTCATGTCGGCGGCGTGCTGCTGGCCAGCCTGCGCCATCGTGAGAACCTGGTTCGCGCCATGCTCACCGGCCGCAAACGCGCGCCATCGCCGGGAGACGTCGCCTGACTGCCTGGATCAGGGAATACCAAAGGCGCCGCGGCGATGCGGCGCCTTTGGCCGCTCTTTTTCAGGAAAGTCAGGCGTGTGCCATTGGTTCGTCCTGATCGGCCCGCCTCGAGAACTCGCGCCGGTATTGCGCCGGTGACGTCTTGAGCCGTGCCGAAAAATGCTGGCGCAGCGACGTGGCGCTGCCGAAGCCGACCTCGAAGGCCACCATGTCCATCGATTTCTCCGTTGCCTCCAGCAACCGTTGCGCCAGTTCGATCCGCTGGCTGGTCAGCCATTCGCCGAAACTGGTGCCGATCGATTTCTGAAAGCGGCGGGTGAAGGTGCGCCGGGTCAGGCCGGCGGCTTCGGCGACTCGGTCGAGGTTGTGCGTCTCGCCAAGCGTGGAGCGAACCGCGTCAAGCGTCTGGGTGAACCGGTCGGCATCAGCGCTTTTTGCCACCGGATGCTCGATGAATTGTGCCTGCCCGCCTTGCCGATGCGGCGAAAGGACAATCTGGCGGGCGAGCCGGAGTGCGGCTTCCGCGCCATAGCGGGCGCGCACGATGTGGAGACAGCAGTCGAGGCCAGCCGCGACGCCGGCCGAGGTCACGACATCGCCATTGTCGACATAGAGCACCGTGGCATCGACCGCGATGTCGGGATGGAGTTTTTGCAGCCGCTCGGAATAGGCCCAGTGCGTCGCGGCACGGCGGCCTGAAAGCAGTCCGGCCGCGGCGATGGCGAAGGTCCCCAGACACAGGCCGACAATCAATGCGCCATGCTCGTGTGCTCTGCGTAGCGCCTCCATCAACACTGGCGCTGGCGCCTCGCCGAGATGATGCCAGCTTGGGATGATGACGATGTCGGCGCCGTCGAGCCCTTCCAGCCCATGCGGTGCTGCAACCGTCAGTCCGGCTTCGGTGTGGATCGGGCCGGCCTTGACCGCGCAAATGCGGAACTCGAAGCGCGGCAGGCCAAGAGATGTCCTGTCCTCGCCAAACACCAGGCATGGCACGGAGAGATGGAACGGGCTGATGCCGTCGAAGGCAAGGACGGCGATGATGGGGTCGGTCATGGGGCTTCCGCGAGTGGATGCGGATTGTCCCAATTCTTTCGAATGATGTCAATCGGGACACTTTCGATCGCTTGGCATGTCGCCTATTTTCGATCCATCGCATTCAAGCCGGAAAGGAAAACACCATGTCTGACCCAGCCAACGCCACGCCACGTCGCGCGCTTGTCGTCGTCGACGTCCAGAACGATTATGATGGCGGCAATCTCGCCATCCAGCATCCTCCGTTCCGCGACAGCGTCGTCAATGTGGCACGCGCCATGGACGCGGCCGCCGCGGCCGGCGTCAAGGTGGTGGTAATCAAGCAACTGGCTCCCGAGACATCGCCAGTTTTCGCCAAGGGTAGCCATGGCGCCGAACTGCATCCCGAGGTCGCCAAGCGCAGCCGCGACCATTATGTCGAAAAGAACCTGCCCTCCGCCTTCACAGGCACCGATCTCGAAGACTGGCTGCGCGCCAACGCCATCGATACGATTACTGTCGTCGGCTACATGACGCACAATTGCGATCTGTCGACCATCATCCATGCCGTGCATATGGGCTTCGCCGTCGAGTTCCTGTCCGACGCGACGGGCTCGCTGCCCTACGCCAACAGCGCCGGTTATGCCTCGGCCGAAGAGATCCACCGCGTGGTGACGATCATCCTGCAGTCGCGCTTCGCGGCGGTGCTCAAGACCACCGAATGGATCGAATGCCTGAACACGGGCGTGCTGCCCGAGCGCGATACGATCTATGCCTCCAACCAACGGGCGCTGGCGCGCAACGCCGCATAGCAGTAACCGCAAAAGAAAAGGGCGCCGCATCGCTGCGGCGCCCTTTTCGCTGTTGAGACAGCAATATCTTAGAACAGGCCTTCGATCTGGCCTGCCTCGTTGAGGAAGATCTTCTCCGAGGATGGCGCCTTGGGCAGGCCGGGCATGGTCATGACCTCACCGCAGATGATGACGACGAAACCGGCACCGGCCGACAGCCTGACCTCGCGCACCGGCACGGTGTGGCCGGTCGGCGCGCCGCGCAGGTTTGGATCGGTCGAGAAGGAATACTGCGTCTTGGCCATGCAGACCGGCAGGTGGCCGTAGCCGGCCTGCTCCCAGGCGTGCAGCTGGTCGCGCACCGACTTGTCGGCGATCGCTTCCGAGCCGCGATAGATGCGCTGGACGATGGTGTTGATCTTCTCGAACAGCGGCATGGCATCGGGGTAGAGCGGCGCGAACTGCGAGGCACCGGATTCGGCCAGCGCCACCACCTTGTTGGCGAGTTCCTCGATGCCGGCCGAACCCTTGGCCCAGTGCTTGCACAGGATCGCCTCTTCGCCCATCGAGGCGACATAGTCCTTCATCGCCTGGATTTCGGCGTCGGTGTCGGAATAGAAGTGGTTGATGGCGACCACCGCCGGCACGCCGAACTGGCGGATGTTCTCGATGTGGCGGCCAAGGTTGGCGCAGCCCTTCTTCACCGCCTCGATGTTTTCCTTGCCGAGGTCTTCCTTCTTGACGCCGCCATTCATCTTCATGGCGCGCACGGTGGCGACGATGACGGCAGCGGCCGGCTTCAGGCCAGCCTTGCGGCACTTGATGTCGAAGAACTTTTCCGCGCCGAGATCGGCGCCGAAGCCGGCTTCGGTGACGACATAGTCGGCAAGCTTGAGCGCCGTCGTGGTGGCGACGACCGAGTTGCAGCCATGCGCGATGTTGGCGAACGGGCCGCCATGCACGAAGGCCGGGTTGTTCTCCAGCGTCTGCACCAGGTTCGGCTGCATGGCGTCCTTCAAGAGCACGGCCATGGCGCCGTCGGCCTTGAGGTCGCGGGCATAGACCGGCGACTTGTCGCGGCGATAGGCGACGATGATGTCGCCGAGGCGCTTCTCAAGGTCCTTGAGGTCGGTCGACAGGCACAGGATGGCCATGACCTCCGAGGCGACGGTGATGTCGAAGCCGCCCTCGCGCGGAAAGCCGTTGGCGACGCCGCCGAGCGAACAGATCATCTCCCGCAGCGCGCGGTCGTTCATGTCCATGACGCGGCGCCAGACGACACGGCGGGTGTCGATGCCGAGTTCATTGCCCCAGTAGATGTGGTTGTCGATCAGCGCCGACAAAAGGTTGTGTGCCGTGGTGATGGCGTGGAAGTCGCCGGTGAAATGGAGGTTCATGTCCTCCATCGGCACGACCTGTGCATAGCCGCCGCCGGCCGCACCGCCCTTGACGCCGAAGTTCGGGCCGAGCGAAGCCTCGCGGATGCAGACGATCGCCTTCTTGCCGATGCGATTGAGGCCGTCGCCGAGGCCGACGGTGGTCGTCGTCTTGCCTTCGCCAGCCGGCGTCGGGTTGATGGCGGTGACGAGGATCAGCCTGCCGTCCTTGTTGCCCTTCACCGACTTAATGAACTCGGCAGAAATCTTGGCCTTGTCGTGGCCATAGGGCAAAAGGTGTTCGGTCGGAATGCCGATCTTGGCGCCGATCTCCTGGATCTGCTTCTTCTTGGCGCCGCGCGCGATCTCGATGTCGGACTTCACTTCGGCCATGACGGCTTTCCTCTGGATTGGTCGGTGGAGGGGACGGGGTTTGATCTCACTCGCATGCAGGCCGGAACCGGGGCGCGGGCATGTTTTAACCCTGTCGCTGCCGCGGCGTCAACTTGCATGCAACTATGTTTCCTATGAAGAAAATTCATCTGCGGACCGGCCGACCTGTCATCGGTTCTTCCCGGCTCCGTTGCCGCGCCGTATAGAAGCCAGAGGACGCGTCGTTCCGCCGTCTCAAAACAGCCGCACAATGCACCGAATGCGACAGAAGCGACGGCGCAAATTCGCCATCGCTTCGGCTGCGGCCGGCAAGCCTTACTGCGTCAGCACGTTGCTGATTTCGACCATGTTGGAGCGCACCCTGAGCACGTAGAAGCCCATCGTCGTCAGATGCGTCGGCAACAGCCAGCCGTCTTCGCGGCCATTGGCGATGATGAAGGGCTGGATGCGCAGCGCCGAGACGAACTGCGCGTCCATCGTGTCCCACAGGCTCTGCAGGTGCTTTTCCTTGATGACGTCGTCGAAGTCGGCCTGGGCACCCTTCATCAGGCCGTAATAGGCGTAGAGTTGGCCATAGGCGAACCAGTAGCGGTCGTCGGCGCGGAAATCGAACCAGCCATTGTTGTGGTTTTCGGCACGTTCCTTGAGGATGGCCGAGGTCGAACCGATGTCCGAAGCGATGCGATCAATATATTGTTTCAGATTGTCGGCGCGGGCATCGAAGGTCGCCTGGCAGGTGGCGAGCCGGGCGTTGAAGGAGCGCAGCTTGCGCACCGCGTCGCGGTAATAGCTCGGCGTCGGCGTCTTCGGGCCGAACGGGCTCACGCCGAAATACCAAGTGTATTCGTCGAACTGCAGATTGCCGCGCGCGTCCTGCAGATCGGCATCGATCTGCGACGTGGTGCGGACACGGCCGAGATTGTCGGCGAGTTCGGTCGCCGTGCGCCGCACCGCCTGGTTGATGCCGCGCTGGAACGAGGCCTTGTTATCCATCCACGGCGTGTGGTCCCAGTCGATGCCGAACAGGCCGAGCTTGTAGAGGATCATCGACGAGATCCAGGCATTCTGGTTGACGTTGAAGTCGGTCAGGTCGGCGGCGATCTGGGCAATACCGGAGTTGCCGCAGGTCTTGGCGGTATCCGTGCCGGAGCCGGCGGCAACCTGTTCGCCCGCGGACACGTTGCGCTTCTCGAAAGTGTAGGTGTCGGGGTAATTCGGGTTGAAATTGTTCCACCACTGGGTGGCGTAGAAGAAGTTGGCATAGAGGCCGATCAGCACCAGCAAGGCGACGCCGACCACCGCCTTGAGGATCCAGCCGCGCTGCGTGTACCAGCGCCCGGCCCACATGAACGGCCACAGGATGACGCCGATCAGGAGGCCGATGCCACGGCCGATCCACTGGAAAATCCAGGTGAAGAAGTTCACGATCGGATCGAGCATGGCGATGTCACCCCCTCAAAGCATGATGCCAAAAAGTTGCGGACTTTTGGATAACATCATGCGCCAAAACAATAAGTTAGAACGAAATGACGGTTCATTTCGTTCTAGTCAGTCAGGCCGTAGAGGCGTGTGCGAAACGCCACCTTGTCCTTCAAATATGTGGTTTTGAGAACGTCCACAACATGCGATCGCCAGGCGTCGCTGAAGCCGTCATAGTCCCTGTAGAGGCCCTGCTTGTTGAAGATGTAGCGCGAGACGAAGTCCGACGGGACGAAATCCGAGATCAGCCGGTTGGTCAGCCAGGCGTCGGGATGGTCCGGTTTGGCGCGGATCACCAGGAAGCGCTGCTGCGGGAACACATCCTCGATCTTGAGGTAGCCGAGTTGGGCGATCTCGCGCTTGGCGGCGTTGAGGAAGGGAAAATTGCCGTCCCTGGCAATCACGTCGGCATGGCTCTGGATCCAGGTCTGCAGCCAGACCTTGTCGACGTCGGTCAGGTTGCGGTCCGGCTCTGCGTCGCGGATCAGCGCGCGTACCACCATCTCGGCGCGATGCTCGAGATAGCCCGAGGCTTCGATCCAGGAGGCGCGAGGCAACTCGATGCGGCCAGTGGTGGCGAGGAACTTGAACACCTTGTCGGCGTCGTTGATCGAGAGATAACTGACCTGCCACGGCCGCGAGCGGCGGAAGCCAGGTGCGGCCGGATCGCCGATCACCGTCGTCATGTCGGGGTCGACGAACACGTAGAGACCGCCGAAATGGCTGGTCCAGTAGGCATTGTGGCGGAAGATCAACTGGTCCGGCACCAGCGCGTTCTCGCGGATGTCGCCGCAGATCTTGGCCAATTCCACCATGCGGGTCAGCATGGCGTTGTCGCGCCAGGCGTCGGGCTCCTGCTTCAGCCGGTCGACGAGCTTGCCGAGCTCGGCAGCCTTGCCCAGCACGTCCTCGGCCGACAGCACCTTGAACTCGACCTGGCTTATCGACAGCAGGTCCTCGATGTCGTTGACCTTGGGAACGGAATCCTCGATCTCGCCGTAGATGACGTCCTTGATGGTCAGCGCGTCGATGGCGCGCTGGTTCTTGGACATGAACTCGAACATCAGCTGCGAGGTGTTGGAGAAGGCGGTGTGCACCACCGGCAGGTCGATCTGCGACGGCGTCAGGATGATGAAGCGGCGATTGACCTCGTTGGGGTCGAGATAATCATAGTCGCCGCATTCCTCGGCCACTTCGGGCGAGAATCCGGTGCGGTCGATCTGGAAGCTCTTCAACTTCGTCGGCTTCAGACCGAACGCCGACAGCGCCTTGTTGTAGCGCTGGATCAAATGCGGCTCGTCGACCGTCAGCAGCCGGCCATAGATCAGCTCATTGTCGCGCAGCAGGTCGGGTTTCTTGGCGGTCATTGCGTACCTTCACGCATTCCACAGACCCTTTTTCTTCATTTCCTCCATCTCGCGTGCGGCCCGTTCGCGCAGGCGTGCGTCGCGTAGCAGTTTTTCGACGGCGGCGTCGTCGGACTTGTCTGAATAGCGGAACTCGCTGTCGGCGTAGCGGTTGATCTCCTGCATGACCATGTCCATCGAGAAGGGCCCGCGCAGTTCCTCGATCATCGCTTTCTTCTCGTCGTAGCCCTTGTGCATGAAGGCTTCCGGCTTCTCGAACCAGTCGTCGGGAAGCTCGATATCCATGGCGCGCATCTTGATGGCGTCGGTGACGTTCTTGATGGCGCGGCCGGTGAAGCGCGGCTCGGCATCCTTGATCAGGTGCAGATAGGTGCCAATGTCGGCCATCGATTTCGGCGCGCCGTTCTCCTTCATGTAGCGCTCGTAGACTTTCATGAGCCCGTCCTCCTGCGGCTTCTCATGCTCCTCGTAGGCCTCGGTCACGGCTCGCTGGATCTCCTGCGCGGCGTAGAGATCGTGGTCGCCGAGCGGGATCTTGTGGTTCCTGCCGGCAAGCAGCACGAAGATGTCGATGTAGTCATCGCGCGTCTGCGGACCGTCGACCAGCCAGCGGGCGCCGGCGCGCTGGCGCAGCGCATCGTCGACATTTTCGGGATAGTTGGAGAACATGCCGAACGAGCAGTTGCCGCGCACCACTGTGCCGGCACCGGCGAAGGCATCCATCAGCACGCCGGTGATCTCCTGCTGGCCAGCCGAGGCGCGGTCGTCGGAGCGGCGCGCCGCCACCTGGTCGATGTCGTCGATGGTGCCGAAGCCGATGACGCGCGGATTGAGCACATTGTTGATGAACTGGCGGCAGTTCTGGCCCGACTTGCCCTGGTAGGACGAAATCTGGTCGACGCCGAAATTCTCATAGGCGAAGGGATAGCCGGCGACCTGGCAGTAGCCGTTGACGAGGCCGGCGATCATCTGGATCAGCGTCGTCTTGCCGGTGCCGGGCGCGCCGTCGCCGATGAAGGTGAACAGGAAGCCGCCGAGTTCGACGAAGGGGTTGAGCTCACGCTCGAAGTCGTAGGCCATCAGCATCTTGGCGAGCTTGACCGATTGGTATTTGGCGATGTGGTTGCCGACCACCTCTTCGGGCGTCTTGAAGGTCATCACCAGCGGCTTCGAGCGCTTGCCCGGCGCGACGTCGAAACCGTCGAGGGTGAAGTCGTCGGCATCGATGCGGATATGCGCGTTCTCGAACGGGCCGATGCCGTCGAAGCGACCCTTGCGCGCCAACAGCCCGTCGATGGCGACGCGGGCGAAGGCGCGTGCCCTGGTCTTCAGGTCGGCATCGTCGGACGAGCCCGATATCGCCTTGTCGAGGCCGGCCAGGATCGACTTCACCGCATCCTGCGGCGTGTCGAACAGGAAGTCTGGCTCGGGGATGTCGTTGGGCGCTTCGCCATCGCTGTCGATCAGCTGGAACAGATAGGAAGCGAGGCTGAAGGCGGAGATGTAGGCCGAGGCCGACAGAAGCTTCTTGAAGGTGGACGCCTCGTCGCCTTCGAGCGGGGCGCGGGTGTTCCTGGCCTGCAGGCTTTCGAGGTCCGAGCCTTCGGCAAAGACGTCCGATATGGCAAGCGCGATGGCCGTACCGCGCCGGGCGCGAAACAACAATGTGTGCTGCGGGATGGTCAGCAGCTGGTCGTCGGGATGGACGGCGCCGACGGTCTTCGACAGCTCGACCTCGCGCGTGCGCCGCACCGAGCCGACCGAAACGGTCGAGACGAAGCGGCGGTTGGTGCCGGCCAGCGCGGTGCCGGACTCGCGTGAAGGGTCCTCCAGCACGACGATGCGGGTGATGAAGCTCTGCGCGATGGCGCGGTGCTTTTCGATCGAAGCTTCCGGAATGGTGGTCAGGCCGGTATCCATGAAGAGTGCTCCGTGGTGTGACGGTCAGACGTCTGAGATGACCTGTCCGTTGGACAGGATGTGGACCTTGTAGCCGGCAAAGATCTTCTGCGCCTCGCCGGCGGCGTAGAGTGCCTGGTAGGCCTCGTGCGGGATCAGCGCATGGTTTTCGTAGCTGGACACGCCCTGGCGCGCGGCTTCCAGATCATCGGTGTTGATGAAGAATTCCTGCGTCGTCTTCTCGCTCGAGAACAGCCCCTTGCGGCCAGGTTTCTCGCTCTTGGAATAGACCTCCTGGATGGTCCAGGTCAGCAGCCAGGCATTTTCCGGCTTGCGCACCTTGGCCAGCACCTCGGTCACCGTCGAATTGTTGTCGGTGATCCCCGCCGAATAGAACGGGCCGAGCACGACGCGGCGCAACTGCTTGGGGTGCAGCGGTTCGAAATCCTTGTCGAGGTTGACCGCGATGGTCGCTGGCGACAGCGTGTAGGCGGAATTCTTCTCGGTGAAATCGTCGAAACGGTGGGCTAGCTCGGGGTTGAGCAGGCCATCGACCGGCAGCGGAATGTCGACCTTGTCATTGAGCTTGCCGTTGCTGTCGACGAGCTGACGCACCATCGCGTCGGAAGAATCCTCCACCGTCACCATGTAGACCAGCGGCAGGTTGGCGCTGCCGTCGAACGTTGCCCAGTGGACGAGGTAATACGGCCGCGCTGTCTTTGGATTGACCGAGACCTTGGCCGTCTGCGCCAAGGTGAACGGGCCGAACGTGTTTTCGCTTTTCACGTCCTCGAGATAGAGCCGTTCGGCCATCGACTTCTGCAGCGCCTCGGGGAATTCCTTGTGGCGCAGGATGAAGTCGGCCATTTCCTCGCGCAACTCTCCGGCCAGCGGAATGTTGGCAAGCCGCGCGTCGGCCTGGCGACGGTCGTTTTCGAGTTCGAGCAGGTTCTGGAAGACCGGAAAACCGCTTTCGGCACGCGAAATGCGGAACGTGTCCATGAAGCCCAGCCGGTTGCGCCAGCAGGCAAAGGACTTGTCGAGTCGGGCGATGTATTCGGCGACGATCTTGGCGACGATGCCATGCCGGTAGAGCGGCGAGCGATCGTCGCGCATGAACACTTCAAGGCCGCTCAGTGCGGCCGTAATGGCCGAGAAATACCGTGCGGCCGCTTCGTTTTCGGGGGTCATGCCTGTGCGCTCGCGGGCAGTCCAGTCACCCCTAGGACTGCACGTAGTTTGACGCGTTGTGCTTCTTCAGCACCTCGTCGAAGCGGCGGGCAAAGGCATCGTCGGCCAGCTTCTTGCGGCGCTGGATGTCGGAGCTGGCGACCATGTTCTTCTCGTGCATTTCAAGCAGGTCGCCGATGTGTTTCTGCGAGGCGGCACCGATGCCGGCCATGGTTTCTTCGGCTGTGTTGTCGACCTGGCTGCCAAGAGTGTTGATCTTGTGGGCGACGTCCTGCTGGGCGGCGGTCTTCAGCGAATCCTCCAGCGCCTTGTAGAGCACGATACGCTGTTCGGTATCGATGGTCAGCTTGTTGATCAGCGTCGACTGCGCGGCGATCTGGTTGTTGAGCGAATCGACGAAGGTCTGGAACATCGAGGTGTAGCGTTCCAACGTCTGGCTCTCAGCCAGCAACTCCTGCTCCTTGGCCTGCTTTTCATTGTATTCCGTCGCCAGTTTGGAGCGTTCACCCTCGAGCTGCGTGCGGTCCTTCTGGCTGGTGGACGCGGCGATCTTGTTTTCGATGTCGAGCAGCATCGGGTTGAGCTCCTCGATGCGCTTCTGCACGGCTTCGAGGTTGGACATGGTGGTCTTGCGGCGCTCGATGACCTGCGACAGGCTGGCCTCGGAGGTCTTGTAGCGCTGGTCGAGCACTTCCTTCTGCGCCTTCAGGATGCCGACAATGGTGTCGGACTTGGCCAACAGTTCCTGCAGGTTGCCGGCCAGCGACATGTTGCGGACGCGATCGGTGCGCATGCGCTGCTTGCTCTGGCTGGAGAACATGCCGACGAAGTTTTCCCAGCCGGTGTAGTTCTTCATGCTTTCGAATTCGGCGCCGAAAACGTTGGTGGCGTCCTCCAGACCGATGATCAGGTCGGCGATGTTGCCTTCCATCACCTTCTGCTGTTTCAGCACGTCCTCGATGCGGGCGTTCTCGATGTCGAAATTGGCGTCGCCGATCTTCTTGTCGGCGGTGGCCAGCGTATCAAGCACGGTGCCGGACTGCTCGATCTTGGTGCGCATGTCCTGCACGACCTGCTTGGTCTTGGCAATTTCGGCATCGAAATTCTGCAATGTCGCCATTGGGGCCTCCCGCTTCGGCATCACGTCGCTGGTCGCGAACAGCGGCGAATATATGTGGGGCATCCGGGGATTGAAAGACGCAAGACAAGACCCGCGCCGAAAACAAAAGAATTCGCCACGGTCTTGAAAGGTAGTGAAGGCGTGGTCATGGCGTGATTAGCTTACAGTCAAGCGTAGTTCAACTGTCATTGAACTTCCGTGCCGGCAAAGCAGTCAATCTCCGCCGGCACAGACGCTCGGGAATTCCAGTTGCAGGCGTAACATATCCGGCGAGGCCCGGGCGTCGTCATGCGACGCAGCCGGCGGTTGCTCAGGGCTTGGGATCGGCCTTCAGATAGGCAATGACATTGGCGATATCGTCGTCATTGTTCAGGCCCGCGAACATCATCTTGTTGCCGGGTACCTTGAGCCGAGGCGCCTTGAGATATTCGGCGAGGTTGGCTTCATCCCAGACCAGGCCGCCGGCACCGGCGCTCTTCATCGCCTCGGAGTAGTGACCAAGGAAGCTCTCGGCGCTGCCGGCGGTGCGGCCGACGACGCCCAGCAGATGCGGGCCGACCTTGTCGCGGTCGGTGGCCGCTTCGTGGCAGGAGATGCACCGGTTGAAGACATGCTTGCCCAGTGCCGGGTCGCCGCCGGCATGAGCGGCAAGAGCGGTGGCAAGCAGAAGAATGCTGGCAGACGAAGCGGCTCGAAACATGGCTGACCCCGGAGAGCTCTGGCTGGCGGTCTTATAGGGCCGAGGGCCTTAACAAACGCTGCATCGTCGCGAGATTGGGGGGATGCCGGATCCGGCCGCGCTGGGCCGAGGCCTTTGTTTTTATGCGAGTCGTTATCCCAAAACCGCTGTGCACTTTGAGCGATAGAGCCGCTGGCCTTTCAGGCCTGGGTGAAGCCAATGAAATCGTCGGGCGCGGCGCGGCCCATCTCTTCCTCCCAGTGGCGGCGGCAGAGCGAGACATAGACGTCCTTGCCGATCGCCACCTGCTCGCCCTGGCGTGCCACCTTGCCGTCGGGGCCGAGGCGCACCACCATCGTCGCCTTGCGGCCGCAGCGGCAGATGGTGCGCACCTCGCGCAAATCGTCGGCAATCGCCAGCAGCGCCCGCGAACCGGAAAACAGCTTGCCCTGGAAATCGGTGCGCAGGCCGTAGCACATGACCGGGATGTTCAGCCGGTCGGCGATGCGGGCGAGCTGCCAGACCTGCTCCTCCTCGAGGAACTGCGCCTCGTCGACGAAGACGCAATGCACGGTCGTATGCTCATGGTGATCGGCGACGCGGGCGAACAGATCGTCGCCGTCACGGAACATCTCGGCTTCCGTCTCCAGGCCGATGCGCGACGAGATCAGGCCGCTGTCGCCCTTTCGGTAGTGGCCGGCGACGAACAGCATCGTACGCATGCCGCGCTCGCGATAATTGTACGACGCCTGCAACAGCATCGTCGTCTTGCCGGCGTTCATCGTCGCATAGTGGAAGTAGAGCTTGGCCATGCCGCCCTTTTAAGCCGACTTGTCCCGGCGCGGGGAGGGGGCGTCGCCGCATTCCCCCAAAAAACGACCCCCGCCCCCAAAAAACGACAGCCGCGCAGTGCAAAAGCAGGAAGCGTGTCGCTGATTGGCCAGCCTGCGCCGTTGATCGTGATTGCCTTAATGCTTGAAACCACACCAGAATGGTGTTTGGCTGACGAAACAAGGCGGGCAGAGAAACCGTAACTTCGCTTCGCCTAAGAATCGCAATGGGAGAATATCTATGTCGCGCATGAATTCCTTCGTCGCCGGCCTTGGCCTGGCGGGTCTGTTGTCTACGAGCGCTGCCTTCGCCGGCGATCCGGCAAGCTGCAAGGCGGTGCGTCTTTCCGATGTCGGCTGGACCGATATCCAGGCGACGACCGGTGTCGCTTCCGTTCTGCTGACCGCGCTCGGCTACGAGCCGCAGACGATCCAGCTGTCGGTGCCGGTGACCATGGCGTCGCTGAAGAACAAGGATCTTGACGTCTTCCTCGGCAACTGGATGCCGTCGATGACCAACGACATCAAGGATTACACCGCCGACGGTTCGGTCGAGACCATCAGCACGAACCTGACCGGCGCCGGCTACGGCATCGTGGTGCCGACCTATGTCGCGGATGCCGGCGTCAAGTCGCTGACCGATATCGGCAAGTTCAAGGACAAGTTCAACGGCAAGATCTACGGCATCGAGGCCGGCAACGACGGTAACCGCATCATCCTCGACATGATCAAGAACCCGAAGGACAATCTCGAAGGCTTCGAGCTGGTCGAATCCTCGGAAGCCGGCATGCTGACCCAGGCCGAGCAGTCGATGAAAAACAATGAGTGGATCGCCTTTCTCGGCTGGACGCCGCATCCGGTGATGGGCGCCATGAAGATCACCTATCTCGACGGCATGGGCGACAGCGGCTTCGGTGCTGCCACCGTGTTCACCAATGTGCGCAAGGGCTACACCACGGAGTGCCCGAATGCAGGCAAGTTCATCGCCAATCTGAAGTTCAATCTGGACATGGAAGGCCAGATGATGGACGCGATCCTCAAGGGCGGCGATGCAAACACGGTGGCGAGCGACTGGCTGAAGAAGAATCCTGGCGCGGTTGCGCCCTGGATCGCCGGCGTCACCACCTTCGATGGCGGCGACGCGGCGGCGGCGATCAAGACCGCGCTCGGAAGCTGAGCCGACTGTGATTTCGGCATGACCGAAATAAGGGGCAGCATTCTGGAAAAGGCTGCCCTTTTTCATATCCTGTGACAAGATGACGTTGCGACATCAGAGGCCGAGGGCAGGGCGGTCTCCTGCATGAGAGGGGCGATATGGATCCGATTTCGAAATTCATGGTCGATCACAAGATTCCGATCGGCGCCTGGGGAAAGGCGTTCTTCGGTTTCCTCACCGACAATTTCGACACTGTGTTCAGGGCATTTTCGAATGGCCTCAACTTCCTGCTCGACGGGCTGGTCGACATCCTGCTGCTGGTGCCGCCGGTGCTGCTGGCACTGGTCATCGCCGCCATCGCCTGGCTGCTGCAGCGCTCGCGGCCGCTCGCCATTGGCGTCTTTCTCGGCCTGATCTTCATCATCAATCAGAACCTGTGGAAGCAGACGGTGCAGACGCTGGTGCTGGTGGTGGCGGCCGCCGCCATGGCGATGGCGGTCGGCGTGCCGCTCGGCATCTGGGCCGCGCACAAGCCGAAGGTCTACCGCATCATGCTGCCGGTGCTCGACCTGATGCAGACGCTGCCGACCTTCGTCTACCTGATCCCGGTGCTGACGCTGTTCGGTCTCGGCAACGCGCCCGGCCTCATCGTCACCATCATTTTCGTCATCCCGACCGCGGTCAGGCTCACCCATCTCGGCGTCGTCTCGGTGCCGAAGTCGATCATCGAGGCCGGCGAGGCGTTCGGCGCCACCAAGAGCCAACTTTTGTGGAAGGTGGAGCTGCCCTCGGCGCTGCCCACCATCATGGCCGGCCTGACGCAGTCGATCATGCTGTCGCTGTCGATGGTGGTGTTCGCGGCGCTGATCGGCGCCGGCGGCCTCGGCACCGAGATCAACCGGGCGCTCGGCTCGCGCCGCATCGACCTCGGGCTTGAGGCTGGCCTGGCTATCGTCGTGCTCGCCATCGTGCTCGACCGAATGACCCGAATTGCCGTTGGAGGCAAGAAATGACCGTCGCCGTCGATTTCAGAAACGTCGATATCGTCTTCGGCGCCGACCAGGTCGGATCGCTGGCAATGATCGATGCCGGTGCCACCCGCGCCGAGATCCTCGAAAAGACCGGCAATGTGCTGGGCTGCGCCGGCGCCAGTCTGACCGTGAACGAGGGCGAGATCTCCGTTCTGATGGGCCTGTCGGGCTCGGGCAAGTCGACGTTGCTGCGCGCCGTCAACCGGCTGAACGTGGTGTCGCGTGGCCAGGTGCTGGTCAAGGACGGCGACAAGACCGTCGACGTCGTCACTTGTGACCAAGCGACCTTGCGGCGTCTGCGCCAGAAGCAGGTGGCGATGGTGTTCCAGCAGTTCGGCCTGTTGCCGTGGCGCACGGTGGAGGAGAATGTCGGCCTCGGCCTCGAGCTTGCCGGCGTGCCGGAGGCCGAGCGCAAGGCACGGGTCCAGAAACAGCTGCAACTGGTCCATCTCGACCAATGGTCGAAGAAATACGCCCATGAGCTGTCGGGCGGCATGCAGCAGCGCGTCGGCCTTGCCCGCGCCTTCGCCACCGAGGCACCGATCCTGTTGATGGACGAGCCGTTCTCGGCGCTCGACCCGCTGATCCGCACCAAGCTGCAGGATGAATTGCTGCAGCTGCAGGCCGAGTTGAAGAAGACCATCATCTTCGTCAGCCACGACCTCGAGGAGGCACTCAAGATCGGCAGCCACATCACCATCATGGAGGGCGGCCGCATCGTGCAGACCGGCGCGCCGGAAGACATCGTGCTGCGGCCGGCCAACGACTATGTCCGCGACTTCATCGCCAATGTGAACCCGCTGTCGGTGCTGACCGCCTGGAACGTGATGCGTGACCGTCGCGACCTGGAGCACGGCGACAATGGCTGGGTGTGGCTCGACCGGCGCAAGACGACGCGCTTCAAGATCGACGAGCACGGGCTGGTGGCGGCGGCCGAACGCGACGGCAAGCCGGCGGTCTGGGTGTCCTGCGCCGATATCGATGGCCAGTCGGAGGAAGCGGCGCAAGTGTTCTGGGCCAATCCCGGCACCTCGCTGAAAACCGTGATGCTGGCCATGCACCGTTCGCAGACCGCACCCGTGGCGCTGTTCGATGACCAGTCGCGCTTTGTCGGCGCCATTGGTGTTCGCGATGTGTTGAGCGCGGTGCTGCGGCGGTAGGCCGGCAACGGTCCGGGTCGCATCGAGAGGCGCCTTGAAACGGATCTGGAACTGGCTGTCGTCACCGCACGCCGCGCAAGCGGCGCTCGGCGTGCTGATCGTGATTGCGATCCGGTCGAATCTGGAATTCTTTCGCATCGGCGGGGCGTCGGCCGCGCCACCGGCGAAGGAGCAAATCTTCTACATCGAAGGCTCGCTTGCCGCATCCGTCGCCGCGCTGGTCGTTCTCGCCTTGCATGCGTTCGGACTGCATCGCTGGGCAACGCTGTTGGCGACGGCGGTCGTCATCTCCCTGCTGACTTGGAAAATCATCGCCATCAGCTGACCTCGAGCGGTTCATTGTTTCACGGAAACGCCGAACCGCTCGGTCTCTTGTTTGACGCAATTCCGGACGGAAAACCGCTTCACACTTTTCCTGGAATTGCTCCGTCAAGCCGCCAGCGGCAGGCGCAGTTGCGTCAGCAGGCCACCACCCGGGTTGTTGGACAGGCTGATCTCGCCACCGGCGGCCCGTGCGATATTGCGGGCAATGGTCAGGCCGAGACCGAGGCCGCCTGTCTGTCGGTTGCGGGATTGTTCGAGGCGCACGAAAGAGCCGAACACGGCGTCGATCTGCGCCTGTGGTATGCCCGGCCCTTCGTCGCGGATAGTGAGCAGGATCATGTTTTCCGAGCGGCGCAGGGAAAGATGCGCCTTCTTGCCGTAGGTGATCGCGTTCTGCATCAGATTGGTGACGCAACGCCTGAGCGCGACCGGCCGCGCCATGCAGATCAGGCCGCGCGATCGGGTATCGTCGTCGAATGAGACGTCGTCATAGCTGTCGGCGATCGATTCCACGAGCGACCAGAAGTCGATGCGTTCGTTCTTTTCCTCGGTCACCTCGAAGGTGGCGAAGTCGATCACCGAACTGGCGATGCTTTCGACATCGGCGAGATCGTGCGCCAACGCCTCGCGAACCGCCGATTTGCGCAGCAGTTCCAGGCGCAGGCGCATCCTGGTCATCGGCGTGCGCAGATCATGCGCCAACGCTGCCGCCAGGTGTTCGCGGTCCTCGACATATTCGCGCAACCGGGCCTGCATGGCGTTGATCGCCTTGGCGGCGGCGCGGACCTCGCGGCTGCCGCTTTCGGCGATCGGCGGGCTCTTCAGATCCTTGCCGATCCGGTTCACGGCGGTTTCCATCATCCGGTAGGGTGCCGTCAGCCGGCGCAGCGACCAGATCGACATGATCACCACCAGGCCTGCGATCAGCGAATAGAGCGGCAGGCTGTCGAAGCTCAGGATCGGGCCGACGGGCGTGATCGGCTCGGTGAAGTTCAGCCACTGGCCGTCGGCGAAGCGCAGCGACGCCGTCAACTTGTCGCTCTGGGCGAAGTCGGCGGCCAGCACCAGCAGGTCGCGCTCGACCTGGCCAACATCCGGTCCCGGTGCCATGCCGGTGGCATCGTCGGCCTCGCGCGTTGCCGGGTCGCGCCGCACCCGCGCATCGGTGATGCCGAATTTCGACAGCCGGCCGACGAGGATGTCTTCGAGCTCCGCCAGTTCGTCGTCGCCGGCAATCGACGAGTTGACCGCGGGCGTGTCGGTGACGGTAAGCGCGTAGGTGGAATTGAACAGGCCGGTCGCCGTCGCCTTGCGTTGCTCCGGACTGGCGTCATGCATGAGCTGCACCAGCGAGAAGGCGCGATCGTTGAGGCGATAAAGGTCGACGACACTATTGGCAGCGGCGCGGTCGCGCGACACGATGTAGAGGGTCGCGACCTGGCTGATCAGCAAGCCGGCGATGACGATCAGCAGCACCCACACAGGCAGGGTCTGCGGCAGGAAACGTCTCATTCGGAGGTCGTCTCGGGCAGGAACTGGTAGCCGCCGCTGCGCACGGTCAGGATCAGCTTGGGCGTCTTCGGGTCGTCTTCCATCTTGCGCCGCAGCCGGCTGACCAGGATGTCGATGCTGCGGTCGAAGGAATAGTCGCTGTCGCCGCCGGACAGTTCGATGAGTTGGTCGCGCGTCAGCACGCGCTGCGCGCTCTTGACGAAGGTCTGCAGCAGGTTGAATTCCGCCATGGTCAGCTCGACCCTGACATCGTCGGGGGCGATCAGCCGGCGTCGCGAACAGTCCATCGTCCAGCCGGCGAAGCGGTAGATCTGCTTGGTGGTGGCGCGCTTTGGCTCGGCGGCGCCGTTGCGCCGCAGCACGGCGCGGATGCGCGCCAGAAGCTCGCGCGGGTCGAATGGTTTGGGCACATAGTCATCGGCGCCCATCTCCAGGCCGACCACGCGGTCGGTGGTCTCGGTGACGGCGGTCAGCATGATGATCGGTGTCGAGTACTGGGCGCGAAGGTCGCGGCACAGTTCCAGCCCGCTCTTGCCGGGCAGCATCACGTCGAGGACGATAAGGTCCACCTGCGCGCGGCGCAGGATGGCCTCCATCTCGGTGCCGTCTGCGGCAACCGAGGTGTGCAGGCCCCGCTTCTGGAAGAATTCCTGCAGCAGGTCGCGGATGCCCTTGTCGTCGTCGACGATCAGTATGTGTGCGTCGGATTTCACAGCAGCCCTGTCATTGTTTGATTGCCTAGCCCTTCTGTCGCAACCCACACGATAGAATTCAGGCCATATGTTGGCCAGTGGTGATGATGCGCCCACACCGGCTTTCTCAGACACAATCCAGAAACAAAATTCTACAGTTCAGAAAAACTCCTGAAAAAATACAAAGGCATAACTGGTCCCGTGGCGGTCAGGTCATCGGCTGCGACGCTAGTCTCGGGGTTCACGGATAAACCGATGCCAAGGTTGTCGATCAGTTTGTTGGGTGCGTTGCTGGGCATTTGCCTGGTTACTGCCGCTGTCGAACAATCGGACGCAAAGGTGACGCCCACCACCCGGAGTGAACGGTGCGCCAATCTCAGCCACCAATTCGATGAAGCCCTCGAAACCCATGCCGCGGCAACGCAGGTCACCGCGGCAAAGGCACTTCAGAGAAAGGGTAACCGGTACTGCGCCGCCAAGAAACAGGCGCAGGGTATCCGGATGCTCGCCAACGCTTTGAAGCTGCTTGGAGTGACACCGAACGACCCGGTTCAGTGACGCTCGAAAACTCGACCCGCTAAAAAAGGAAATGAAGCCATGAAAAAGTCCATCCTCTCCGCAACCGGTCTCGCCGTCGCTCTCGCTTTCGCGATGCCGGCTCTCGGCAACGCCGCTGCCACCACGACCGCTGCTCCGGCTGCTTCGACGACGACTACCGCTCCGGCTACCGCCGCTCCGATGAAGACTGCTCCGAAGAAGGTCGTCAAGAAGACCAAGAAGCACAAGAAGGCTCCGATGAAGGCCGACAAGAAGGTCGCCCCGAAGGCTTGATCCAGGTCCGGCATTCGATGCCTGCCTTGTGACAAGGCCGCTCCAGTTGGTTTCGGCTGGAGCGGCCTTCTTCCTGTCCGAGCCCGTTGAAAAGCGTCTATATCGGCGATGAAGCGGACGGTTAGCCTACCGATGTTTGGCCGAAGCCTCGCGCCGGCAGCTTCCGCCCCGACCGACTTTAACCCGTTTGCAATGCCGGCCATGTAGGACAATCCGCATGAAGAAGCGGCTTTCGTCCACTCTGCGTTCGTTGGTGCTTGGCGGTCTGGTCGCCACTGGCGCCGCCAGGGTGCTGATCCTGCTCACCGCCAGCCCGGTGCCCGATCCGGCCAGCGGACGCACCGAGCCTTCGCTGTTCGCACCGGAGATTTCCACCAACTGGGACTACATCACGCCGGCACAGACCTGGGTGCTGATCGTGCTCACCGGCACAACGCTGATCTGCGTCGTCGCGTGGCCGATTGCGGCATGGCTGGAACGCCGGGCGGATGCGGTTGGAAACCGCCTTCGGTCCGATATGCCGTCCGTCACAGCCGCGCGGCAGATTCCCGGCCGCCGCATCTTTGGCCGCCAGGACCGTTGAACGGCAACCGAGACTCTCCCACATAGTCGTGAATGGCGGCGCCCTCCGGCTTTGCGCGTCAATCAAAATGGACGGCTGAATTCGCTGGTGTCAGAATGCGGGCCAGGTCGCTTGCGCAAAATTGTCGGTTCCGATGCCTGAAATCACCACAAAACCGCGTACCCAGGTCAAGCCGCAGACCGAGCGGCCAAAGCTCTACAAGGTCATCCTCATCAATGACGATTTCACGCCGCGCGAATTCGTGGTGACGGTGCTGAAGGGCGAGTTCAAGCTCAGCGAAGACCAGGCGCACAGGATCATGATCACCGCGCACCGGCGCGGCGTCTGCGTCGTTGCCGTCTTCACCAAGGATGTCGCCGAGACCAAGGCGACACGGGCGACCGATGCCGGCAAGGCCAAGGGCTATCCGCTGCTGTTCACGACCGAGCCGGAAGAGTAGCCCTACCGCCCCTCGCGGTACCACATCGAACCCATCGCCAGAAGCAGCAGGCCGAGGCCGAGGAAGCCGCCGAACAGCGGCACGCGCGAGACCGCCTTGAGCACGCTGTCGTCCGTCGTGCGCAGGCCGATCCAGTCGCTGCCGCTGGCATCGCCGGCCGAGCGGACGGGCACGATCGACGGCAGCGTAATGTCACTGCCAAGGGCCGTGGATGACGCCAGTCGCCGCACGCTGCCGCCGGTGGCTTCCGCCGGCGTCCTCAGCCGGTTTTCGGTGGAAATGACATCGGCGAATTCCGGTGCGTTGACCGGGCCGACATGGGCGAGCGCGGTGAGGTCGCCATTGGCGATCTGGTAGAGGCCGATCTCGCTGGTCTCGACACTGCCGAGGAAGACGCCGGGTTCGGATTTCTCGAGCTTGACGGTCAAGGTCTTGCCGGAAGGGGTGATGATCTGCGCCGGGCCGGGATCATCGGCCATCGTCTGGCGGCGGATTTCCAGCACCATGCCGCGACCGTCGGCGGTCAGCCGTTCCTCCTCGAGATCAGGCTCCTTCATCAGCCAATGAGCGATGCGCCGGTAGAGCTGGACATGCGGGCCGCCACCCTCGAAGCCGCGCGCCCACAGCCAGCCCTGATCGGACAGAAGCATGCCGACGCGGCCCTCTCCCTTGCGGTCGAGCAAGAGCAGGGGCCGGTTGTCGGCGCCCTTCATCACCACTTCGCCTTCGGGATTCTGCACGCCGATGGTGCGGAACCAGCGGCTCCAGTGCGGCGGCTCGGTGGCCGAACCGTCGAGCCCGCGCGTCACCGGGTGGCGCTGGCCGAGGTCGGTGAGGCGCGGATAGAAGGCCTTGTCGACCACCTCGCCGGTCGGCATCGCCGGCAAGGCCGACATCAGCGGCGTGCGCGCGATCGAGCTTTCGCCGGCATATTCGGGGCCGGCCGCGATCAGCAGCGCGCCACCCTTTTCGACATATTCGGAGATGTAGTCGTAGTAGAGGATCGGCAGCACGTCGCGGTGCTGGTAGCGGTCGAAGATGATGAGATCGAAATCCTTGATCTTCTCGACGAACAATTCGCGGGTCGGGAAGGCAATCAGTGACAATTCGTTGATCGGCGTGCCGTCCTGCTTTTCCGGCGGCCGCAAAATGGTGAAATGGACGAGATCGACCGAGGCGTCGGATTTCAAGAGATTGCGCCAGGTGCGCTCGCCGGCATGCGGCTCGCCGGAGACGAGCAGCACACGCAGGTTTTCGCGAATGCCATCGATGAGCGCGATGGCGCGGTTGTTGGTGTCTGTCAGTTCGCCCGGCTCGCGGTCGATGGCGAGTTCGACGATGTTGCGGCCAGCACCCGGAATGGTCACCTGCAGCGGCATGGCCTGGCCGACGGTGGCATGTTCGACCGCGACCTGCTCGCCATTGACCGAGACGCGCACTTCGACCGGGCCGGTCTCGTTTTCCGTCGAGATGACGCGGTAGGTCATGTCGAGCGGCTTGCCAACAAGGCCGAAGCGCGGTGCGTTCTCGAAGCGGATGCGGCGATCCTTCTCGTGATCGTTGCCGGTGATCAGGGCATGCAGCGGCGCGTTGAAATCGGGGCTGCCCGCGGGCGCGTCATGCACCTCGCCATCGGTGATCATGATGGCGCCGCCAATGCGCGACGGCGGCACGTCGCGGAAAGCGCCTTCGAGCGCGCCGAACAGCCGTGTCTCGGTGCGCTCCTCGGCGGCTTGCGATTTGCCGGCTTCGACGACGCGCACGTCGAACTGCTTGAAGCGGCCAAGACGCTGCTGCAGCCCGGCCAGTGCCTCGTCGGTCTGCTTGGTGCGGTCGCCGATATCCTGGCTCTGGCTGCGGTCGACGACGAGGGCGACGACGCTTTTCAGCGGCTCGCGTTCCTCGTTGAGGAACACCGGATTGAACAGGGCGGCGGCGAGCGCCAGCAGGGCGACGAAGCGGAAAACGGCACCGCGCTGGCGAAACCACAGGCCTATGAGCGCCAGCAGCGCCAGCGGCACCAGCACCAGAGCCAGCAGGGGCCAGGAGATCAGCGGCTCGAGGGAGATCGACCAGTTCATGAATTAGCCTCCCCCTTGTGGGGAGGGCAATTCCGCGTTGGGAACGCAACAAAGCACGTCATCCTACTGCCCCAGCCGTTCGAGCAGTATGGGCACATGCACCTGGTCGGATTTGTAGTTGCCGGTCAGCATGTACATCATGATGTTGACGCCGGCGCGCAGCGCGTAGATGCGCTGCATCGGGTCCGCCGGCACGGTCGGCAGCAGCGGATCGCCATTCTCGTCGACCGCCCAGGCGCCGGCGAAATCATTGGCGGTGACCATGATCGGCGAGACGCCGTCGCCGGTGCGCACCGGCCGGTTCTCGGCATTGCTGGCGTCGAGCGAGGCCTCGACCCAGAGCGGGCTGCCACTGAAGCGGCCGGGAAATTCGGGCAGGATGAAGAAGGATTTGGTCAGCACGTGGTCGGACGGCACCGGCTCCAGCGGCGGCACGTTGAGGTTGCCGAGGATGTCGCGCAGCCGCTCCGTCGCCGGGCTGGTCGAATCGGCGCCGATGCCGTTGGCGAACTGGTCGCGGGTGTCGAACAGCACCGTGCCGCCTTGCTGCATATAGGCGTCGATGCGGGCGATCGCGGCCTGGCTCGGCATCGGTGCGGCCGGATCGATCGGCCAGTAGATCAAGGGATAGAACGACAGTTCGTCCTTCGCGATGTCGACGCCGGCCGGCGCGCCGGGTTCCAGCGCCGTCTTTTCGACCAGGAAGCGGGTCAGGCCTTCGAGCCCGGCGCGGCTGATCGAATCGTCGCCCGGCACGCCGGTCAGCACATAGGCGATGCGGGTCTTCGATATGGCCTCGATGGCGACCTCGTCGCCAGGTTTGGCGTCGTCGGCGCGGGCAGGATCGGCATGGCCAAACAGCGCGCCGAGCGCAATCAGGATCGCGGCGGTGGTGGCCACGCCACGGGCACGGCGCGGCCGGCGGGCAAACAGGCCGCCCATCCAGAACACCGCCAGCGTGTCGAGCAGCATCAGCACCAGAGCGGCGGCGACCAGCGCGCCCTTCAAGTTGCGCGATTCGTCAAAGGCATACTGGATCGATGTGACCGGCACGGTGATTTGCGGGCGCGCCAGGGGCGCCAGCTTGCTTGCGGCATCGAGCAGGTTGTGGGCGAAGACGCCGGTCTCGGAGCCGTAGAGGCCGGGCGGGTTCTCGAAGGTCACCGCCAGCGCGGGACCCGGCACCAGCGGCCGTGCATCCGGCGTCGGCGGCACCAGCGAGCCGTCGGCTGATATCATGCGGTAGGGCGCCAGCGAGGTGGCCGCGGCTTCGGCATTGGCGATCGCCGCGCCCTGGTTGCGCGACAACTGCACGATGCGGCGCAGCATCTCGACGAAGCTGCCGGAGATCGGCAGGTTCGACCAGGTCGCCTCGGGCGTGACGTGGAACAGCACCAGCGTGCCCTTGCCTTTCTTCAGTCCGGTGACCAGCGGCGTGCCGTCGGCGAGGGCGGCCCAGGTGCGCTCGACGATGTCGGGGGTCGGCTCGGCCAGCACCTGCCTGGTGACGGTGACTTCGGTCGGGGGCGCAAGATCGGCGAACGGACCGGCCTTGGGGAATTCGGTGACCGGTTGCGGTGACGTCCATGACAGGGCGCCGCCGAGCGAACGCTCGCCGGTGCGCAGGCGGACTGGCAGCAGGTCGTCGTCATTGCCGGCGGCGGCCAGCCGCGAGCCGGCGAAACGCACCAGCGTGCCGCCATTGTCGACCCAGTCGACCAGCCTTTGCCGAACCTGTGCGGGAATGGTGCCGATGTCGGCCATGACGATCATCGCCGGCTTCTGGTCGAGGATCTGCGGGATGGCGTCGGCGAGGTCGGCGCTGGAGGGTTCGACGAGATCGGCGAAGGGCTGCAGCGCGCGCCTGATGTAGTAGAGCGGCGACAAAAGCGGCTGCGCCTGGTCGGCCTCGGCCTGCCACAGCAGCCCGACGCGGCGGCGCTTGGAGCTTTCGTCAAGGACGCGCACAGCACCGGCCTGGCGCTCGCCGTCGAGCGCGATCGAGGCGAAGTCGTTGCGCAGCTCGAACGGCACCGCCATGGTGCCGGTGGCGGTGGTTTCGCCAGGGGAAAAGGTCAGCGTCGCATCGGCGATGCGGCGGCCCTTGTCGTCGAAAGCGCCGGCGGTGACTTGTGCCGGTGCCGGGTCGCCCGGCGCGCGGATGGCGGTCAGCGCAAAGCCGTCGACCTGGTTGTCGGCGGTGGTCAGGCCGGTCAGCGACAGCCGGTCTGAACTGGCCCACACGACACGGGCGGCATTTTTCGACAACAGCGTGTTGAAGGCGGCCTCGTCGCCCTTTGCCGCCAGGCCATCGGCAAGCACGGCGACGCTGGCGCCGGGCAAGGTGTCCAGCACCCCGGCGACGCGGGCATAGACGGCGGGCCGGTCGGTCGGGATCGGCCGTGGCTTGGCGGCACGCAGCCGGTCGAGTGCAGCGGCGGCATCGAACGGGCCGATTTCCGAATTGGGCTTTTCGGCGGTGAAGGCGACGATGACCGGCACGCCGTTCGAGCCGGCGTCTTTGATCAGCCGCTCGGCGGTGGCGACGCGCTTGTTCCAGTCGGCGGCACTTGCCCAGTCATTGTCGATGACCAGCGCCAGGGCCGCGCCCTCGGCCGGCAGTTTTTCGCGCGGGTTGAACACCGGCTCAGCAAGGGCGGCGACGATGAGCGCCGCCATCAACAGCCTGAGCAGCGTCAGCCACCACGGGCTCTGCTGCGGCGTTTCCTCGCGCTTCAACACACGCGCCAGGATCTTCAGCGGCGGGAAGATCTCGCTCTGCGGCTTGGGCGGCGTCAGCCGCAACAGCCACCAGATCACCGGCAGCGCCAACAGGCCCCATAGCACCATGGGGGCGCCAAAGGAGAGCGGCAGCCAGCTCATGCGACGGCCTTCCCGGCACGACCGCCACCAGCGGTCGGCCCGGCGCGACCGCCACCGGCCAGCCCGGCATAACCGCCGTCGGCGGTCATCGCCATGTGCAGGCGCACCAGCGCGTCGGAAGCCAGCCGATCGGTGTGGTTGACAGTAAAGCTCCAGCCGAGCCGCCTGCACCAGGCGGCCAGTTCGTGGCGGCGGGCGGTGTAGAGCAGGCGGTATTCATCGCCGAGCATTTCGGCGCGGCCGGCGGTCAGCTTGTCGCCGGTCTCGGGATCGGTGAATTCGGTGCGGCCGGCATAGGGGAAGGTTTCCTCGGCCGGGTCGGCGACCTCGATCAGGTGCGCGCGCACGCCATGACGGGCGAGCACGTCGAGCCAGGCCATCGTCTCTTCGACCGGATCGAGGAAGTCGCCGGCGATGACGATGTCGCAGAAGCGGCGGATGTCGGAGAGGTCAGGTTTTGCAGGCAACTCGCCGGCGTGCACGAGTTGGGCGGCAATGCGCTCGGCGCCGTTGCGGGCGGTGAACGGATCGGTGAGGCCGGGCCAGGCGATGCGTTCGCCGCTGCGCGACAGCAGCTCGGCCATGGCCAGCGCCAGCACCAGCGCGCGCGATTGCTTGGACACGCTGGCGCCGGTCGACTTGTAAAGCATCGACGGCGACGGGTCGGCCCAAAGCCATACCGTATGGGCGGCTTCCCATTCGCGGTCGCGCACATAGGTGTGGTCGTCGCGGGCCGAGCGGCGCCAGTCGATACGCGAGGCATCGCCTTCGACATAGGGCCGGAACTGCCAGAAATTCTCGCCGATGCCGCGCTTGCGGCGGCCATGCCAGCCGGCGATCACGGTGTTGACGATGCGGCGCGCTTCGACCAGCAGGTCGGGCACAAGCGAGGCCCGCAACCGGCCACGGGCGAGCGCGTCGCGCGTGGCTGCCGGAGCCTGGACCTCGCCGATGCGCGCCATCAAATCCCTTTCACCAGCTTCGCCACCACGTCGCGCACGCTGGTGCCTTCGGCGCGGGCGGCGAAGGTCAGCGCCATGCGATGCTGCAGCACCGGCTCGGCCAGCGCACGGACATCATCGATGGAGGGCGCCAGCCGCCCATCGTAGAGCGCGCGCGCCCTTGTGCACAGCATCAGCGCCTGGCTGGCGCGCGGGCCGGGGCCCCAGGCGACATGCTTGTCGGTTTCGGCATTGCCCTGGCCGGGGCGCGCTGATCGGACCAGCGTCAGGATCGCCTCGACGACGCTTTCCGGCACCGGCATGCGGCGGATCAGCGTCTGGATCTCCTTCAGCCGCACCGGCTGCAGCACGTTCTGCGCCCTGGCGTCCTCGATGCCGGTGGTTTCCAAGAGGATGCGGCGCTCGGCCTCGATTTCGGGATAGAGGATGTCGACCTGCATCAGGAAGCGGTCGAGCTGGGCCTCGGGCAAGGGATAGGTGCCTTCCTGCTCCAGCGGGTTCTGTGTTGCCAGCACATGGAAGGGCGCCGGCAGGTCGTGGCGGGCGCCGGCAATGGTGACGTGGTACTCCTGCATCGCTTGCAGCAGCGCCGACTGTGTGCGCGGCGAGGCACGGTTGATCTCATCGGCCATCAAAAGCTGGGCGAAGATCGGCCCGGAGATGAAACGGAAGGAACGCTTGCCGAACTCGTCCTGCTCCATCACCTCGGAGCCGAGGATATCGGACGGCATCAGGTCGGGCGTGAACTGGATGCGGCGTGAATCGAGGCCGAGCACGACGCCCAGCGTCTCGACCAGCTTGGTCTTGGCGAGGCCCGGCACGCCGACCAGCAGCGCATGGCCGCCGGCCAGCAGCGCCACCAGCGTGCGCTCGACGACGCTTTCCTGGCCGAAGATGACCCGGCCGACCCCGTCGCGGATCCTGGAGATGTCGGCAAGCGCCTTCTCGGCCTCGGCGATCATGTCCGTTTCGCTCATAGGGCTTTCCTTGACCATCACGCTCATGCAGCTTCGATCCCTTTGGTTGGAGATACCATGGTTGGAAATACCGGCACGCACCATAGCATAGGTTGCCGCGATTCGGCTTCGCGTGGCGCCTATGTCAAAACTTAAATCACAGACTTAGGCTGACAAGCGGAACAACAGTGACTATTTCGTGACCATGACGGAACACTCCGAACATCGCCAGCAAAGCCTTACGACCGCCACCGAGGCGCGCGGTCTCGAGGCGCTGATCTCGCGCGCGGCCCGCGCCGGCAAGGGCGCGGCGCCGGTCGAGCGCTGGAATCCCGACTTCTGCGGCGATCTCGACATGGAAATCAAGGCTGACGGCACCTGGTTCTATCTCGGCACGCCGATCGGACGCATGCCGCTGGTGCAGCTGTTCTCCTCGGTGCTGCGCAAGGACGCGGACGGCAGGACCTATCTGGTGACACCGGTGGAACGGGTTGGCATCCGCGTCGCCGACGCGCCGTTCATCGCCGTCGAGATGGATGTTTCGGGCACCGGCGACGCGCAGATCATCACCTTCCGCACCAATGTCGGCGATGTCGTCGAAGCCGGACCGGAACGGCCGCTGCGCTTTGTCGACGAGAGCGAGACCGGTGGCCTGAAACCCTATGTGCTGGTGCGCGGCCGGCTGGAAGCGCTGGTGGCGCGGCCGGTGATGTATGAGCTGGTCGGACATGGCGAGGAGATCGAGATCGGCGGCAAGACCATGTTCGCCGTGCGCTCCAAGGGCGCGGTGTTTGCGATCATGCCGGCGGACCAGTTGAAGCGGCTGAGCGCGTGATGGACCAGATGTCAACGGCGCCGTTTTCCGCAGCTGACTTTCGCGCGCGCTTTGCGGCACAGCCGGATGCGCATGCCGGCGACGACTATGGTGACCATCGCTTCAATCCGGGCCATCCACGCCTCAACCATCGCAAGGCGCTGCGCAATGCCGCGGTGCTGATCCCGGTGGTCGATCATGAGGGCGAAGCCACGGTTCTGTTGACCAAACGGGCCGAAAGGCTGCGCAACCATTCGGGGCAGGTGGCCTTTCCCGGCGGCACCATCGATCCGACCGATGCCAGTCCGGAAGCGGCGGCTGTGCGCGAGACCTTCGAGGAAATCGGCCTTGCCCAGGATCGCATCGAGATCATCGGCCGCATGCCCGATTATGTCGCCGGCAGCGGCTACCGCATCGCGCCGGTGCTGGGCATCGTGCGGTCCGGTTTCCGGCTCAGCTTGAATGCCGACGAGGTCGATGCCGCCTTCGAAGTGCCGCTGCGTTTCCTGATGGACCCGGCCAACCACAAGCGCGACACCCGTATGTGGAACGATCTCGAATGGTTCTTCTACGACATGCCCTATGGCGACCGGCGCATCTGGGGCGTGACCGCCGGCATCATCCGTACGCTTTACGAAAGGCTCTATGCGTGAATGTCTCTATTGCGGGCCGGGCCGAGTGGCTCGGCGACAAGCATCTGCAGCGCCTGCTTGCCGCATTGGCGCAAGGCGGTGAAGAGGCGCGTGTTGCCGGTGGCGCGGTACGCAACACGCTGATGGGCCAGCCGGTCGCCGACATCGATATCGCCACCACGTGTCTGCCGCAGGAAACCATCCGCCGCGCCGAGGCGGAAGGCTTCAAGGCGGTGCCGACCGGCATCGAGCATGGGACGATCACGGTGGTCGCCGGCGGCAAGCCCTATGAGATCACCACCTTGCGCGCCGATGTCGAGACCGATGGCCGTCGCGCCAAGGTGTCGTTCGGGAGCGACTGGAAGCTTGACGCCGAGCGCCGCGACTTCACCATCAACGCGCTCTATGCCAAGGCCGATGGCACAGTCATCGATCTGGTCGGCGGCATCGCCGACATCGAGGCGCGCCGGTTGCGCTTCATCGGCGATCCGGAAGCGCGCATCCGCGAAGATTATCTGCGTATCCTGCGCTTCTTCCGCTTCTTCGCCTGGTATGGCGATGGCCGGCCGGATGCCGAGGGGCTGAAAGCCTGTGCCCGGCTGAAGGAAGGGCTTGCCCAGCTTTCGGCCGAGCGCATCTGGTCGGAACTGAAGAAGCTTCTGTCAGCGCCCGATCCTTCGCGGGCGTTACTCTGGATGCGGCAGGCTAGCGTGTTGACCGCCGCGCTGCCGGAAAGCGAGAAATGGGGCATCGACGCGATCCATGCGCTGACCAAGGCCGAGAAGGATCTGGACTGGGCACCTGACCCGCTGCTCAGGCTGGAAGCGATCGTGCCGCCAGATGCCGCGCGTATGAAGACGCTCGCCGAGCGGCTCAAATTTTCGACCGCTGAAGCGGATCGCCTGCGCCACTGGGCGTTGGCCACCGCCGCCGAGCCGAAAACGACGGAGGGCGAGTTGGCAAAGCGGCTCTATCGTGGCGACCAGCAAGGGTTCGTCGACCGCCTGCGGCTGTCGCTTGCGGGCGCGCGGATGCGCGCAGTCGAGGACAATGACGCGTTGCTCGAAGCCGGCGGCTTTTCGCGCCTCCTTGCCTTCGCCCTGAAATGGGAAAAGCCGCTGTTTCCGCTAAAGGGTGCCGATCTGACGCGGCTCGGCGCAACTCCAGGACCGAAGCTCGGCGAAATCCTCAAGAACCTTGAGACGGAATGGGTCGAAGCGGGTTTTTCGCCCGAGCGCGGCGCGCTGCTTGAACGCGCCGCGGAAGCCTTGAAAGCCGGGTAGGAATTTGTCAGCGCAATCCGGACGGACCTTTTCCTGGCATTGCGCAAGCTTTTGTTACGCAATTCCGGACGGAAAACCGCTGAACACTTTTCCCGGAATTGCTGGCATCAGGCCGCGTCGCGGGTCTTCTCGATGCGCGAGCGGATCGCCTCGATCATCGTCTCGCGGATGACCGCTTCGCCATGGGTCTCGCGCATGTGCTCGACGGCACGGCGCATGACCTCGGCCTCCTCGTCGGCACGCGTGTGCCAGTCACAGCCGGGCACGAGCGACCCGCAGTGAAATTGTTTCATGGGATTTCTCCTTTTCCTCCGCGGAGCCTGAGGCTCCGATAGTTTTCTGGCTCATGGTCCAAATCCAGGATGGGAACTTGGGGTCGCGAGCGGGGGAACAGCATAACACAGATGGGGCGGCATTGGTTGCAGTCAACGGCGAAAAGGCGGAGCAGCGCTGCTCCGCCCTCTTACGCTACCCCGAAACAGGACCGGACATCGTCTCGTCCTGCTGTGGCAGCCAAGCCGTCACTTTGCGACCTTGACGGCCTCGGCGATCTTGTTCTTGCCCTTCATGTCCCATGAAACGCGGACCTTTTCACCGACCGTCAGGCCAGGATCCTTGAAGGTCTTGGGAAGCGTAAAAGACGATCCGTCGTCGAGGACCAGGCTCATGGCCGTTGCGTCGAAGCTCGTGATCGTTCCGGTGGTGTGCTTAACGGCGGCGAATGCCACCGAACCGGAAGCGAGAAGGGCAGCGGCGGCAGCCGAAACAATGATCTTGCGCATTGCGAAGTACTCCTGGAGAAAGGCGGGTATCCTTTTGACGAAGATGTCCCGCATCGTCTGGGCCGTCCGGTCGCGTCGGGTCGCGGCTCGCTTTGTCGACGCAATTCCGGACGGAAAACCGTTTCACAGTCTTCCTGGAATTGCGCTCAGGCGAATCGCCGGCGCTTCCCGACCCGGCGCAACAAATAGGCCAGTCTTTTCAATCGCCTATTAGACGAAAAAGAAATTTTTCAAGACGGCGCGTGCCACATTCCATGCCCATTTCGAGCAAATGGGACATCAATGCGGCTCACATCGCGCTCACCATTTTGTTACGGCCAGCGGACCTCGGGCGGCAGGCTGGAGAGGATGGAGGCGACATTGCCGCCGGTCTTCAGTCCGAAGATGGTGCCGCGATCGTGAAGCAGGTTGAATTCGACATAGCGGCCACGGCGGATGAGCTGTTCGTCGCGGTCGCCATCAGTCCAGTTCTCGTTGAAGTTGGCGCGCACGAGGTGGCTGTAGACGACGAGAAAGGATCGTCCGACATCCTGGACGAAGTTGAAATCGGCATTCCAGCCGCCTTTGTCCTCGCCCGAATGCAGCCAGTCGAAGAAGATGCCGCCGGTGCCGCGCGGCTCGTTGCGATGCGGCAGATAGAAATACTCGTCGCACCAGGCCTTGAATTTCGGATAATCGGCGACCTCGGGGCTCTTCTCGCAAGCGAACTGCATGGCCCGGTGGAAGGCGATGGTGTCGGGATCGTCCTGGGTGCGCCGGCGGTCGAGCACCGGCGTCAAATCGGCGCCGCCGCCGAACCATTGGCTAGACGTGACGACCATGCGGGTGTTCATGTGCACGGCCGGAACGTTGGGGTTCCAGGGGTGCGCGATCAGCGAAATGCCGCTGGCCCAGAAGCGCGGGTCTTCCTCGGCGCCGGGCATCTGCTTCCTGAATTCGGGTGAGAACTCGCCATAGACCGTCGAGGTGTGGACGCCGACCTTCTCGAAGACGCGGCCGTGCATCATCGACATGGTGCCGCCGCCGCCGCGGCCCTCGTCGCGCTCCCATGGCGTCTTTTCGAAACGGCCTGGCGACCACGAGGCCAGCGGGCCGCCAAGATCCTGCTCGATCTGCTCGAAGGCGCCGCAGATGCGTTCGCGCAACGCCTCGAACCAAAGGCGCGCCTTCATCTTCTTCTGTTCGATGTCGGCGGGCAGGCCTGCCGGTATTTCAGGTCGTTCCAAGTGCCGTCTCCGGTTGCGAGGGGCGAGTCCCTACAAATGACTCGTCTTTTGCCGGCGCGATCCCTAATCTCTTAGGGGCAAGGGTCAAGTGTCCAAGCGTCATTAAGGTGCAAGGAGTTGTTTCGTGCGCACCCCGGCAAGACCACCGCTGGATGGCCTGAAGAAAAGGCTCGACCAAAGCCGGGCTGGGCGCACGCGCATGCCGCGCGACGGTTTCTTGCGCGAGACCTTCGTGCTGCCGCGCTCCGATGCGCGCCTCAAGGCCAAGGAATGGTTCGAGCGCTTTCCCAAGCAGGCCTACTGGACCGAGATCGAAAGCTGGTTCGAGCGACCGGGAGATTTGATCGAGTTCACCATCAGGCGGCTGCCGGCGGCGGATTAGGATTTCCTCGCCCCGTTCACGGAGGGTGAGCGGTCGGTTCGCGTAAATGCGAGGGCCGCTGGATGCCCAGCCCTTCGCAGGCTCTGGGCGTTCGAAGCTCGAAAAGCCAAGCAGTTGGCTTTTCGTTCGTTACGCGAACCGCTTCTCACCCCAGTGAACGGGGAGAAGGGGGAGCCACCAACCTTCTCGCCCCCGTGCCTTCCTTCGCCAGGCGGTCTCCCTTGTTCCGCAACGGGCATTTGTCGATCGACATGCAGCCGCAGCCGATACAGTCGGTCAGTCCGTCGCGCAGTTTCTTCAATTGGGCGATCTTGTGATCGAGCCCGTCGCGCCAGGCGGTCGACAAAAGGTTCCAGTCGTCGCGGGTCGGCGTGCGGCCCTCGGGCAGCGATGCCAGTGCGGCACCGATTTCGGCCAGTGAAATGCCGACCTCCTGCGCGACCTTGATGATTGCCACGCGGCGCAGCACGTCGCGGCCGTAGCGGCGCTGGTTGCCCGACGTGCGGTGGCTGCGGATCAGGCCGCGCGCCTCATAGAAATGCAGCGCTGACACCGCCACCCCGCTGCGCATCGCCACCTGGCCGACCGTCAATTCCGTTACCGGTGCCATCCTTACTCTCCCGCCTCGATTTTATCGCTTGACCTCAAGTTAAGTTGAGCTTGTAGCAAGAAACCCAGGATGTGCAAGTGAGGGGAGAGGGCGATGTGCGCCTGGGTCAAATTGACGGGCGGCGGCGAGCCGCTGGACTGGTTCACTGTTCCACGGAAACAGAGGACCGCTCTAGCTCTTTGTCTTGACGCATCCGAGTTGCCGGACGGCTTCGCCGGCCACCATGGCGACGGAAAGTGCAACGTTGATGCTGCGCGCGGCACCCTGCATGGGGATGGTCAGCCGCGCATCCGCCGCTTGATGGACAGCATCCGGCACGCCTGCGGATTCGCGGCCGAACAAAAGGATGTCGCCACTGGCGAAGGCAAAGCTCGTGTAGGGAATCGCGGCCTTGGTCGACAGAAGCACCAGCCGGCGGGCGCCGGCCCTGCGCCAGTCCTCGAAGGCGTGCCAATCGACATGCCGGGTCAGATCAGCCATTTCGAGGTAATCCATGCCGGCTCGCTTCAGCGCCCGGTCGGAGAGCGGAAAGCCGGCCGGTTCGATGATATCGACGCCAAGTCCGAGGCAAGCGGCAAAGCGCAGGATTGTGCCGGTGTTGCCGGCGATATCAGGCTGGTAGAGCGCGATGCGGAGACGGTCGTTCATTTCCGCATCCTTCTAATAAGTGGCAGATCGGCCACAGCGGGGTCGCGGTTTTGGAAATTCCTAGATCTGCGGATGGCCATTTTCTGCGAAGTCGGGTATGTCTGGCCCATTGTCAACCCGAACCGATGGAGGGGTAATTCATGATGACCATGCACATCCAGCGCCCCTCTTGTGGGCTTGCACGCCCCACGGCGGTTTCGGTGCGACGATTCTCCTGACTCTCTAAGACTTGATCGCACCGATTCCCGCCGAAACACTTTTTCGGCTCTCGAAGGAATCCTGCGATGTTTTTCAAACTGTCAAAGGGGCTGAACGCCCCGCCTGAACGTGTCCAGACCGACGCTTGTCGTGTCCAGACTGACGCTCGGCGTCATGTCCAGACCGACGCCATCCGTGGCTGCGGCCGAATGCCGGCGGACGATATGGATTCGCCTTTTTATCTCTATTTTCACACGGAGGACGGACCGATGTTCGATCCCTACAGAATACCTGGCTCAAGGAGCCTGCATATCCACCGGATGCCGACCTGGGCGCTGTTGATCGGCGACACCTATTCGTCAGCCGTTCATGCCGAAGTCCGCCGCCGGCCGCATCGCGGCATGCTGCCGGATGTCGATTTCTCGCACGCGGTTCCCGACCCGAGCCGGCCGTCGCTGGTGCGCCGCATCATCCGGCTGATCCGGCCGGGGCCGAAGCTGCGGGTTGTCGACACCTCACCGTCAGGATCGACAAGCACGGCTGTCGGCGAAAAGCCTGCTAGCCCCTATATAGCGCGAAGCAGGACCGATGGCTCGGACGATTCCGAGCCATCGGTCCTTGACGCCAAGCGGTCTGGCGACTTCGTAGGTTCCCACGCCGCGTGAGCGGAAAACTGATTTGTGAGCATGACTTATGTTGTTCGGCTGGTTTGAAAAAAGGCTCGATCCGTTCCCGGCAGCGGAACCGGTCGAGCCGCCCAAGACGCTGGTCGCCTTCTGCGTGCACTACACACGCGGCGCCTGGCCCTACATCCTTCTTGACGCGGTGCTGGTGACGGCCATCGCCATCGCCGAAGTGTGGATGTTCGGCTTCCTCGGCCGGATCGTCGACTGGCTGTCGGGGCAGAATCGCGAAACCTTCCTGCAGACGGAAGCCTGGAAGCTCGCCGGCATGGCGTTCATCGTGCTGTTCGCGCTGCCGGGCACGGTGTGGCTCCATTCGCTGCTCAACCAGCAGACGCTGATGGGTAACTACCCCATGCGCATCCGCTGGCAGGTGCACCGCTACCTGCTCAAGCAATCGATGAGCTTCTACCAGGACGAGTTCGCCGGCCGCATCGCCACCAAGCTCATGCAGACAGCGCTCGCCGTGCGCGAATGCGTCATCAAGCTGATCGATGTGCTGAACTACGTCATCGTCTATTTCCTTGGCATGCTGTTCATCGTCGGCTCGGCCGACTGGCGGCTGGCAACGCCGCTTGTCGTCTGGCTCGTCGGCTATGTCCTGCTGCTGCGCTATTTCATTCCGCGGCTGGGCAAGGTCGGCGAAGAACAGGCCAATGCCCGATCGACCATGACCGGCCGCGTCGTCGACAGCTACAGCAACATCCAGACCGTCAAGCTGTTCAGCCATGCACGCCGCGAAGCATCCTTCGCCAAGGAGGGCATGGCCGGCTTCCTCGAGACGGTCTACCGGTCGATGCGGCTGGTGACGGTGCTGTATGGCGTCCTCTATATCCTGAACGCGCTGCTGCTGTTCTCCGTCACCGCGCTGTCGCTATGGCTGTGGCTGGGGCAGGCGGTGACGATCGGCGCGGTCGCCGTGGTCATCGGGCTGGTGCTCCGGATGTGGGGCATGTCGCAGTGGATCATGTGGGAGATGTCTGGCCTGTTCGAGAACATCGGCACGGTGCAGGACGGCATCGCCTCGATCTCGTTGCCGCGCCTGGTCGAGGACCGGCCGGGGGCAAAGGACATCGCCGTCACCAGGGGCGAGATCCGCTTCGACGACATCCGTTTCCACTATGGCAAGCAGAAAGGTGTCATCGAGGGCCTGTCGCTGACGGTGAAGCCGGGGGAGAAGGTCGGCATTGTCGGCCGCTCGGGCGCCGGCAAGTCGACGCTGGTCAACCTCCTGCTGCGCTTCTACGACCTGGAAGCTGGCCGAATTCTGATCGACGGCCAGGAAATCGCTGGCGTGACGCAGGATTCACTGCGCGCCCAAATCGGCATGGTCACGCAGGACACCTCGCTGCTGCATCGTTCGGTGCGTGAAAACATCCTCTACGGCCGGCCTGACGCCAGCGACGAGCTGCTCGTCGAGGCGGCGCGGCGCGCCGAGGCGCTGGACTTCATCTCCGGGCTTTCGGATGCCAAGGACCGCAAGGGATTCGACGCCCATGTCGGCGACCGTGGCGTCAAATTGTCCGGCGGCCAGCGGCAACGCATCGCCATTGCTCGCGTTATGTTGAAGGACGCACCTATACTTATCCTTGACGAGGCGACATCCGCGCTCGATTCCGAGGCTGAAGCGGCCATCCAGGAGAATCTCTACAAGCTCATGCAAGGCAAGACCGTCATCGCCATCGCGCACCGGCTGTCGACCATCGCGGCGATGGACAGGCTGGTGGTGATGGACGAGGGCCACGTCATCGAAGAAGGTTCGCACGAGGAACTCGTCGCCCAGGGCGGGCTCTACGCGCAGCTCTGGCAGCGTCAGTCGGGCGGGTTCCTGCTCGAGGACGGCCCGGCCGATGCCGCCAATGACGCACTTGCAAAGGGGCAAGCCGCAGAATGATGGCCGCCGCATGATGACAGCCGTCTATCGCTGGTTCGAGAACTGGGTCTATCCGTTCAGGGAGCCGGCGAATCTTCGGCCACCGACCAGCGTCGGCGGTTTTCTCTGGCACTATGTCGGCCAGGCGAAGTTCGCCTTTTTCGCCATGCTGCTCATCGGCGGCATCGCACCGTTGGTCGAAGCCGGCCTGTTCTACTTCGTCGGGCGGCTGGTCGACATTCTCGACCAGCTTCCCGGCGAGCGCAGCTGGCACGCGCTGTGGAATGCCGCCGGCCCCGAACTGGTGTTCATGATCGCGGTGGTGCTGGTCATCCGCACCATCGTCGTAGGCCTGTCGGCACTGGTCGACGAACAGACAATCACGCCCGGCTTTTACAATCTGGTGCGCTGGCAGGCGCACCGGTACGTGTCGCGCCAGTCCTACGCCTTCTTCCAGAACGATTTCGCCGGCCGCATCGCCACCAAGGTCTGGCAGGCGGGCCAAGCCACCGGCGACCTGATGGAAAGCTTCATCGAGGTCATCTGGTTCATGATCGTCTATACGGTGACGACGCTGGCGCTGGTCGCCGGGCTGGACCTCAGGCTGGCGGTGCTGGTGGTGATCTGGATTTCCGCCTTCGGCTGGCTGGCCAAGCTCTATCTGCCGGCAATCCGCAAGCACGCCGAGGAAACCGCCGAAGCCGGCTCGATGATCACCGGCCGCATCGTCGATTCCTATTCCAACGTGCAGACGCTGAAACTGTTCTCGGCCGATGGCGACGACCGCTACATCAAGAACGGCTTCGACATCTATCTCGACGCGCTGCGCCCGTTCACCCGCCGGCTGACCGGCGTGCGCATGGCGCTGGCGACACTGTCGGGCATCATGATCACGACGATCGGCTGCTTTGCCGTCTATCTCTGGGTCGAAGGCTCGATCACCGTCGGTGCGGTCGCCTTCACGCTGTCGCTGGTGCTGCGGCTCAACATGCTGCTCGGCCGGGTGATGATGCAGCTCAACGGCATATTGCGGAATCTCGGTGTGCTGGAAAACTCCAAGGCGCTGGTCTCGCAGCCGCTCGGCCTCACCGATGCGCCCCGCGCAAAAGAACTCGTGGTGGCCGGTGGGCGCATCGAGGTGAAGAATGTCGAGTTCCACTACGGCAAGGGGTTCGGCGTGCTCAACGGCATCGACCTAGTCGTGCGGCCGGGTGAGAAGGTCGGGCTGGTCGGGCCGTCCGGCGCCGGTAAGACGACGCTCGCCAATCTGATCCTGCGGCTCTACGATCTGGAAAGCGGGTCCATCACCATCGATGGCCAGGACGTCGCTGGTGTGACGCAGAATTCGCTACGCGCCAATATCGGTGTCGTCAGCCAGGACACGGCACTGTTCCACCGTTCGCTGCGCGACAACATCAAGCTCGGCATGCCTGACGCGACCGATGCCGAAGTGATCGCGGCGGCAAGGAAGGCCGAGGCGCACGAATTCATCGTGGGCCTTCGCGACAACCGGGACCGTGCCGGCTACGAGGCCTTTGTCGGCGAGCGCGGCGTCAAACTGTCGGGCGGCCAGCGCCAGCGCGTGGCAATAGCCCGCGTCTTCCTCAAGGACGCGCCGATCCTGATCCTCGACGAGGCGACGTCGGCGCTGGACTCGGACATCGAGGCGGCGATCCAGGAGAATCTGGCGCTGCTGATGGAGGACAAGACGGTCATCGCCATCGCCCACCGGCTGTCGACCATCGCCGCGCTCGACCGGCTGGTGGTGCTCGACGGCGGCCGCATCGTCGAACAAGGCACGCATGACGAACTGGTGGCGCTCGACGGGCTCTATGCGCGGCTGTGGACGCGGCAGTCCGGCGGCTTCCTCTATCACGAGGAAAGCGTGCTCGAAGAGACACGACCGGCGGAATAAGGGGGCGGCGGAGTGAGGCATGGGTGGATCGGGGGAGGTCGGCTATCTGCTCAAGCGGCTCCGGCCAACCACGCCGGCCTTCGACGCGCTGAAGGAGGCGAGCCGGTTGGAGGGCTACTGGATGCTGGTGCGCCTGGCGGATGGCTGGGCAAGCGGCCGCAACAAGTTCCTGAAGCGGGGCGAGGCGCTCTATGGAACATGGCATGGCCGGGAACTCGCCGGCGTGTGCGGGCTGAACATCGATCCTTATTTCGAGGGCAGGGACCAGGGCCGGGTCCGGCACCTGTTCGTCAGCGCGCGTCATCGCCGCACCGGCCTTGGCCGCATGATGGTCGAGACCGTCATCGAAAGGGCGCGTCAGCATTTTGCCGCGCTGAACACCCGCGCGCCGCAAGAAGCCTTCGCTTTCTATGAGCGGCTTGGCTTCCAGCCGGTGATTGGCGAAGAATTCGTCACACACCGCATGTTTTTTGGGAAAGGAGGCTGAAATGTCGCTGCGTCCGCCATCTCATCTCGCCGGCGCGTCTGCTGCCGAAGCCGCCTTCGACGCGCTCGGGCATGAAATCCTCGCCGAGAAGGCGGCAGCGCTCGGCCGCGCCGGCCAGAGGGTCGAGGAAACGCTGGCGAGGTTGCGCGACAACGGCGATGAGCACCTGCGTACCCGGCTCCTCAAGGAGGCCGCCGAGGCAGTGCACGGCTATTTCATCCAGCGCGAACTGTGCGGATTGCGAAAGCATGACGCCGTCATCCGCGAATACAACATCCCGAAGGCGGTTCTGGTCAGGCTCGGCGCGAAGTAGCTCTTTTGTTCGACCATGATCTCCAGCGAAAACCGGTTCCCGCTTTTGGGATCATGGTCATTCCAGCCATTCGGTGATGAAGGTGCCGTTCTCGTGGATGTCGGTGGTTTCCAGAGGGCCTGGGCCGAGATTGGTGAATTTGTGCGGCGTGTTGGGCGGAACGATCACGATCTGGCCGGCAAAGGCCTCGATCTCCTGGTCGCCCACGGTGAACAGGCAGGTGCCCTGGCGGATGATGAAGATCTCTGCGTAGGGATGCGTGTGGAGCCGGGGGCCGCCGCCGACATCAGGCAGATAGTTGAAGATCAGGCAGGACTTGGAGCCGTAGGCGCCGCATTGCAGCTCGCCCTTCCAGCCGTCGGAGCGAACAGCCCATGTGTCGCGGTCTATGACGTGTGCCATGGCGGCGAGGATAGACCGGGCCAGTGTCCGGTGTCGAGGTAGGGGCGAACCCCGGAATTGCGGTTGTTTCCCTGTTGTTTAGCGATCTTCGGCGGCCATCCGGCGTCGCGCTGAGCGGGGACGGATTTTGTCCCCGCGACAATCTGCCCTTGTGCCTTCACCCGTCTGGACAAAAACGGGCTTCACGCATAAACCGAAGTCCAAATGCCGGAGGAATTCGCAAGCCTGTTCGCCATGCGCTGTCGGGTTGGCGCAATTGAGCGGGGAACAAGGCTCAGCCACCGGCGCGGAATAGGCGAAAGGATCAGGCACCCGTGAGCGCAACCGACACCCAGGATCCCAACCGTCGTGATTTTCTCTACGTCGCCACCGGCATGGCCGCGGTGGTCGGTGCGGGTGCCCTCGCATGGCCGTTCATCGACCAGATGCGCCCTGACGCCTCGACACTGGCGTTGGCTTCCGTCGAGGTCGACGTTGCTTCACTGACCCCGGGCATGTCGCTGATCGTCAAATGGCGTGGCAAGCCTGTCGTGGTGCGCAACCGCACCGAGCAGGAGATGAAGGACGGCGAGGCGGTCAAGCTGACAGACCTCAAGGATCCGATCGCTCGCAACGCGAACCTTCCGGCCGACGCGCCGGCGACTGACGCCAACCGCACCACGCCCGGCAAGGAAGCCTGGATGGTGATGGTCCAGGTCTGCACGCATCTGGGCTGCATTCCGCTCGGCCAGGAAGGCGATTTCGGCGGCTGGTTCTGCCCGTGCCACGGTTCGCAATACGATACTGCCGGCCGCATTCGCAAAGGCCCGGCGCCCGAGAACATGGCAGTGCCGGTATTCAAGTTCATTTCCGATACCAAGATCCTTATCGGTTGAGGCAGGGGATATTTCGATGAGCGAGGGACACTCGACCTATACGCCCAAGACCGGTATCGAACGCTGGTTCGACGCCCGCATGCCGCTGCCGCGGATGGTCTATGACAGTTTCATCGCCTATCCGGTGCCGCGCAACCTGAACTATGCGTGGACCTTCGGCGGTATCCTGGCGATCATGCTGGTGTCGCAGATCCTGACCGGCATCGTGCTGGCCATGCACTTTGCGGCCGACACCAGTCTCGCCTTCGATTCGGTCGAGAAGATCATGCGCGACGTGAATTCGGGCTGGCTGTTGCGCTATCTCCATGCCACAGGCGCCTCGTTCTTCTTCGTCGCCGTCTATGTCCACATCTTCCGTGGCCTCTATTACGGCTCCTACAAGGCGCCGCGCGAGCTGCTGTGGATCCTCGGCTGTATCATCTACCTCTTGATGATGGCGACGGCCTTCATGGGCTATGTGCTGCCGTGGGGCCAGATGAGCTTCTGGGGCGCCACCGTCATCACCGGCTTCTTCAGCGCAATCCCGCTGGTCGGCGAATGGATCCAGCAACTGCTGCTCGGCGGCTTCGCCGTCGACAACCCGACACTGAACCGCTTCTTTGCGCTGCACTACCTCTTGCCGTTCATGATCGCCGGCGTCGTCGTGCTGCATGTCTGGGCGCTGCATGTCGTCGGCCAGTCGAATCCGACCGGCATCGAGGTCAAGTCGAAGACCGACACCGTCGCCTTCACCCCTTACGCGACAATCAAGGACGCGTTCGGCATGATCGTGTTCCTGTTCTTCTTCGCCTATTTCGTCTTCTACATTCCGAATTTCCTTATGGCGCCCGACAATTACATCGTGGCCAATCCGCTGAAGACACCGGCGCATATCGTGCCTGAATGGTACTTCCTGCCGTTCTACGCGATCCTGCGCGCCATTACTTTCAACATCGGGCCGATCAATTCCAAGCTCGGCGGCGTGATCTGCATGTTCGGCGCCATCGTCATGCTGTTCCTGGTGCCGTGGCTTGACACCTCGAAGGTGCGGTCGGCGGTGTACCGGCCCTGGTACAAGCTGTTCTTCTGGCTGTTCGTGGCCGATGCCATCCTGCTCGGCTGGCTGGGCTCGCAGCCGGCGGAAGGCAGCTATGTGTTCATGGCGCAGATGGCGACACTGTTCTACTTCGCCTTCTTCCTGGTCGCGCTGCCGGTGCTCGGCCTGATCGAGACGCCGCGGCGGCTGCCGAATTCGATTACCGAGGCGGTGCTCGAGAAGAACAAGGGTGGCGGTCATCATCCTGCGGGGGCTACGGCCGCGCCGGAAACCAAGGGCTGAGCGGGTAGAGAATCTAAGGGGATTTGGCATGAAGAAGATTCTCACCTCGCTGGCGTTGCTTGGCCTCGTGGTTGTTGGCACCGGGGCGATCGCCGCCGAGGAGGCACACAACGCGGCCGCACCGACGCATTTTCCGATCAACGAGCCGAAGGAGATGGACTGGAGCTTCGCCGGTCCGTTCGGTACCTACGACAAGGCTCAGTTGCAGCGCGGCCTGAAGGTCTACAAGGAAGTCTGTTCGGCCTGCCATTCGATGAATTTGGTGGCGTTCCGCACGCTGTCGGACCTCGGCTATTCGGACGCGCAGATCAAGACGCTGGCGGCGGAGTACACCATCCATGACGGCCCCAACGACGCCGGCGATATGTTCGACCGCCCCGGCAAGCCGTCCGACCACTTCCCGGCGCCATTCGCCAATGAGGAAGCCGCCGCCGCCTCGAATGGTGGCGCTGCCCCGCCCGACATGTCGCTGCTGGCCAAGGCGCGCGGCGTCGAGCGTGGCTTCCCGCGCTTCGTCTTCGATATCTTCACGCAGTATGCCCAGGGCGGCCCCGACTACATCCATTCGCTGCTGACGGGCTACGACCAGACGCCGCCGGCCGGAATGGTCATCCCGGAGGGCACCCACTACAATCCGTACTTCATGTCAGGCGTGTCACTGAAGATGCCCAAGCCGCTGTCCGACGGCCAGGTGACCTATGACGACGGCGCGCCGCAGACCATCGACCAGTATTCCCGTGACGTCTCTGCCTTCCTGATGTGGGCGGCCGAGCCGCATATGGAAGACCGCAAGAAGACCGGCTTCCGCGTGCTGGTGTTCCTGCTTTTGTTCGGCGCGCTGGTCTATCTCACCAAGCGTAAGGTGTGGGAAGGCGTGGCGCACTAAACCGCGCACAGCCATACGATCAAAAAAGGGCGCCGAAAGGCGCCCTTTTTTATTTGGGGAGGCATGTGGTGTCACATGGCCGTCACCGCATCTGGCCATCCTGTGCCGCTCTCATCGAAGGATCGCACCCATGAAAAGATACGCATCGCTCGCGGCAGGCCTCTTGCTGTTCATCGTCGGCTCGGCCGCGCAAGCGGAAGACGCCCAGCCCTTCATCACCAACAAGGATGTCGACCTGACGATGATCCTGCCGCCACCGCCCGAGAACGATTCGGCGCAGACCAAGGCCGAACTTGGCGAGGTGCTGACGCTGCAGGTGACGCGCACGCCCGAAATGGTGGCCAGCGCTGTTGCCGACGCCGAGGAGAATGTCTGGCGCTTCGCTAATGTAATGGGGCCGAAGTTCAACAAGGAAACGCTGCCGAAATTCAGTGCTTTCTTCGATCGCGTGGTGGCCACCGAAGGCGCCGTTGTCGATCCGGCCAAGGATATCTGGAAGCGCCCGCGTCCGCACCAGCTCAGCGACCTCGTCAAGCCCGCCGTCAAGCTGTCCAGCTCCGGTTCGTGGCCTTCCGGCCACGCCACCGTCGGCACCATGATGGGCATCATCCTGTCCGACATGGTTCCGGAAAAGCGCGCCGAGATCATGGCGCGTGCGGCTGAGTACGCACACAATCGCGAGGTCGGCGGTATCCACTACGCGTCCGATGTTGAAATGGGCAAGATTTCCGGCAGCGTCATCGCCGCCGTCCTGCTCAACCGGGACGACTTCAAGGCCGAATACGACGTAGCCAAGGCCGAGCTTCGTTCCGATCTCGGCATGTAATCTTTCGTCAGCAGCCGGTTTTCGACGAAAGGGGGCGCTTCGGGCGCCCCTTTTTGTGCGCGCGGTTGTAGCTCGTGGGACCGCTGGGCAATTAGGCCGTTGGCACGGAGACAACAGGTTGATATTCGACGCACCAAACGGTGGCGAAGCGATTGCCCCGATATGACGTCTGGAAATCAACAATGCGGCTCAGCGACTGTCACAATTTTTCCGATTTCCGCCGCATGGCGCAACGGCGGCTGCCGGGGCCGATATTCGACTACATCGACGGCGCGGCGGACGACGAGGTCACCTATCGCCGCAACACCGAAAGCTTCGAGACCTGCGACCTGGTTCCCAACGTCCTGCGTGGCGTCAGCGAGATCGACATGTCGGTGACCGTGATGGGCCAGAAGCTGGCGATGCCGGTCTATTGCTCGCCGACCGCCTTGCAGCGGTTGTTCCACCATCAGGGCGAGCGTGCGGTCGCCAAGGCCGCCGCCAAATACGGCACGATGTTCGGCGTCTCCTCGCTTGGCACCGTCAGCCTCGAGGAGGCGCGCGGGATCAGCAGCGGCCCGCAGGTCTACCAGTTCTATTTCCACCGGGATCGCGGCCTCAACCGGGCGATGATGCAGCGGGCAAAGGAGGTTGGCGTCGAAGTGATGATGCTGACCGTCGACAGCATCACCGGGGGAAACCGCGAGCGCGACAAACGCACCGGCTTTGCCATCCCCTTCAAGCTCAGCCTGGCCGGGATGCTGCAGTTCGCGATCAAGCCGGCCTGGGCAATCAATTATTTCACCCATGAGGGGTTCAAGCTGCCGCAGCTGGACGAGCATGTCGACATGGGCGGCGGCACCATGTCGATCAGCCGCTACTTCACTGAAATGCTCGACCCGTCGATGACGTGGGACGATGTCGCCGAGATGGTCAGGCTGTGGTCGGGTCCGTTCTGCCTCAAGGGCATCATGTCGGTGGAGGACGCCAAACGCGCCGTCGAGTCCGGCTGCAGCGGCATCGTGCTGTCGAACCATGGCGGCCGGCAACTGGATGGTTCGCGGGCGGCGTTCGACCAGCTTGCCGAGATCGTCGATGCGGTTGGCGACAAGATCGACGTCATCATGGATGGCGGCGTGCAGCGCGGCACGCATGTGCTGAAGGCGCTGGCGCTCGGCGCCAAGGCGGTCGGCGTCGGCCGCTACTATCTGTTCCCGCTCGCGGCGGCCGGCCAGCCGGGCGTCGAACGGGCGCTCGAACAGATGCGGGTCGAGATCGAGCGCGGCATGAAGCTGATGGGCTGCAGTTCGATCGAACAATTGTCGCGCAAGAATCTCCGTTTCAGGTAATCTCGACCCATGAAATCCTCCCTCGAAGACTCACTGCTTGCCGCGATCCGTACCATTCCGGATTATCCCAAGCCCGGCATCCTGTTTCGCGACATCACCACGCTGCTTGGCAATGCGCGCGCCTTTCGCCGCGCCATTGACGAGCTGGTGCATCCCTATGCCGGCCAGAAGATCGACAAGATCGCCGGCATCGAGGCGCGGGGTTTCATCCTTGGCGGCGCAGTCGCCCATCAGCTCTCGGCCGGTTTCGTGCCGATCCGCAAGAAGGGCAAGCTGCCTTTCGAGACCGTGCGCGTTGCCTACAGCCTTGAATACGGGCTCGACGAGATGGAGATGCACAAGGACGGCGTTTCTCCGGGCGAGAAGGTGATCCTGGTCGACGATCTGATCGCCACCGGCGGCACCGCGGAAGCGGCGGTCAAGCTGCTGCGGCAGATCGGCGCCGACATTCTTGCCGCCTGCTTCGTCATCGACCTGCCGGATCTCGGCGGCCGCGCCAAGCTCGAAGCGCTCGGCGTGCCGGTGAGGACGCTGATCGGATTCGAGGGGCATTGAGGGGGCCTCTTGCCTTCTCCCCTTGTGGGAGAAGGTGGCCGAGCGAAGCTCGGTCGGATGAGC
>NZ_JBWKME010000054.1:0-720 GCF_056431085.1 Mesorhizobium waitakense
AATGCTCATGCCCTGGAACTTCAAACCAGACGCCGTCAGCTAACCGCTTACGCTTGGACCGGCAGCGACTGCCAAAGAGAGGGCGCCTATCCTCAAGATCGCTAGCAATCAGCGCAAGCTTAGTGACTGGCTGAAAAGAGAGGGAAAGGAGAGCATAGCGAGTCGACTCAACGGCAATGAGCAGCAGAAAAAACAACTGCAGAAAGATATTTCGGAGTTCAAGCGAGCCATTGGCCAACCGTACGTCGGGTTGGGTATCAACAAGCTTCGGCACCCCAGGGCGACGAACTCCAGCACGGGCTGCATCCTTATGACGATGCCGCCAACATCATCGATGGCTTGGTCGAGGGAGAGTTGAGCAAGCTCGGATCCGGCCGGACTGCCAAGACCGTCCGCAATACTGCTTCGGGGCAACGAAAGTTCAGCGATTGGCTCCGAACAATGGGCAGGGAGAGCATCGCGAGCCGGATCAACGGCGATTGGCATCAGCGCGAATCATTGGACAGAGATTACCAGGAGTTCACGAAAGCCAACGGCAACGTTGGCATTGGCTTCAAGAGGCTTGCGCAGTATGTGCAAGTCGTCGAGGCAAACAGGGCGCTGGGTGTAGCCTTCCCTGACCAGCCGGGTCGGGAACCGCAGCTAGCCGGCGCGAGCTTATCCTGGTCACCGCGGGTGCCGTCAGACTTTGACCTAAATGAGTGGCCGACGCCGGAAGGC
>NZ_JBWKME010000055.1:0-16346 GCF_056431085.1 Mesorhizobium waitakense
AATGCTCATGCCCTGGAACTTCAAACCAGACGCCGTCAGCTAACCGCTTACGGAGAAGCTGGTTCATCCGCCATTCAAACGTTCAGACACGTTCAGTGTCGTCCGATACCTGACAATGTCGGATACGCAACGCAGCAGGCTCTGATCTATCGGATGTATTTGAACGCCTTTTTGCTTTGGCACAGTACATGCACGGCTACAGGCAAACCGCGTTCGGGCTGAGGAAGTCGTCCCACGGCCACGAAAACCGCTGACTTACGCCACCTCCCAAGGCCTACCCGGCCCGGCAGTGAGCTCAGTCTCCTGCCGGGCATCCGATGGTACTGTCTGGAAGTGGTTGGAATTGGGAGTCGGCGTAGTCTCCGGGGATGTCAAACCTGGAATCATCCGGCGTTAGAGCGCCGGAAAGGAGACCACTCACCACCGAGATCACGTCCCGCGGGTGACCTCGATGCCGGCGAGGACAAGACGGCGGAGTGGAAGAGCAAGGCCTTGCGCGCCTATCAGCGGCTCATTCCTTATCAAGAAGAGACCCAGGCGAGGGTCACGCCGCCATTTTGGGAGCGCCTACTCTTCTGGTTTTGATGAAAAACGTGATCTGATCAGAAACACAATCTGGATAATACCAGAAATTATTACGAAATAATGCAGAATTAGGTAGCAACTGGCACCAAGTTCAGCCCCCGCGAAACGTGCCAGTCTAGGGGCGACATCTGTCGTTCGGCGCATCAGGTGAACCGATATTAGACGGTTCTATGGCCTCTCGACGATGCTCGAGCATCGCCGGCGAATCCAAGATGTCTCCAAGGTAGTCGATGTCGACCCCGGCGACGCCGAATTCTGAAAAAATGTCCTGCCATCTTCCGATCCATCCGGCCACTTGGTTCCATTCGTGCTGAGCATCCTCTTTTGACATGCCGAAGTGAGGCGCCGCCGCCATGGCGTGTGTGATACTGAAGTCGTTCAGAAACCTGGGGTTCGGAGAGATCTGGATCGCCTGTTGTCCGAGACCGTTCATTTGCGTCGGAATGTCGAAAGCCGGCGACAGCAGCCATCCGTCCTCGGTATGGAGAAAGGCGTGGTTCTTCGTGTGATCGTCAGTGTTGTCTATCATGATGTTGAACGCCATTCTGCGGAATAGTTCTCGTTGCATCGATTGGATGCAGTCGGCGACTCCATGGCGCCGGATGATCGCCGCGATGGTGGCATAGCTGTCGTCGGCCTCCGAGGCCAGCATCGTGCGTGCTGAAACAGCGTGGACGCGGAGACCTCCAACACGGTCAAAACGACGGACCGTCAGAATATGATCGATACCGCCGGGGATAACCTGTGACGATGCGACGTGTAATCCGGCTCTGCGCGCCAGTTCCATGCAGGCATGCTCGACAAGGAGTTGATCCACGTTGCTGCCGCGAGGAAACTTGGCGATCCACTCTTCTCCATCAGCTTCGATCAGCATCTTGGGGTGGGCGCCGCCCATGCTGCCGGCGCTGGCGATGAGCTGTCTTTCTCGCTCGCTGAGAGGTTCACGCTCGAGGACGCGTGCAATCAGCGCCTCCGCTTCCTGAAGGGAATCCACACTCATGAGCGGCTGTTCGTCGACGGGACGATATTCATCGAAGCTGGAAGACATCCCAAGCGCACCGAAACGGCGGTCGCCCGCATACCAGAGCTTGTCGAGTGGGCTCATGCGCGAGGGGCGAGAGACGACCCTGATCATACGCTCCCCCCAGCGATCCGGCATAGCGTCTTCGATTGCGCCAGGAGTCACCATGTCCCTCAAGGGAGCATGCACCTTCTTGTCATGGGTGAGATCCGGAGAGAGAGGGAATCCCGAACGCTTCCACTCCTCATCCAGTTCAAGAAGGCATCTCCGATTGCCCGCCTCGAGCTTCACCCGGCCGACGAGGCGCGGCCCGATCGGATTTTCGAGATACCAGACCGCAAGAAAGTTTTCTCGGAAGTCGTTCATACTATCCTCTCTTTCGGCTCGCCCGGTTCACATCGAGCATCGTGGCGTACTCGTCCTCGCTAGGCTTGAGAACCTCAGCAAGCTTTTCGGACTTCCCAAAAATCCAAAGCGCCGCGGCATAAACACCTATTGACACCTTTGCATCGCCCGCCTCCATCCTGCGCAGCGTAGGGATCGAAGTGCCCATCCTCGCGGCCATGGTCTTCAGGCTGTCTCCTCTACGCTCGCGGGCGATGCGCAGATGAGAGCCAAGTGTTTCCAGCGCAACCACCGTTGCATCGGTGAGGATTTCAAGCGATGTGGAGCTCTTTGACATAAACGTAAGGTTCCTCATACTTCGTCGTATAAGAACATATATGTTCTTTTCAAAGCCGAATTCAAGGGGTGGCTACCTACCTCCACGAATGTGAAAAGATTCTGACGCAGCCTCATGCATTCATCAACGCGGCTTGTAAGCCATGTTGATCCCGTCCTGAGCATCACGGATTGGAAGACGAACCCAGTAATGTTGAGGTGATGGTTGGTGGCACTTGCTACCTAATTCCGAAATAATGTAAATCACTAAGTGACAGACACTCAGAACTGCCCAAAGAAATATTATACCGATCGAAAGCATACGCCCGTCACCACAAAAAAGTTTGATTATTCCCGAAGGCCTGGGACCGAGCTTTGGAAATCACTCTCCTCAAACGTTATTAAGTGCGATCCACCTCTCTTTCGTGTCATCGATGGACCGCCTTGAGGCGAGGATCCCCCATTAGGCTGGTGAAGCCGAACGTAAGGCCGATGAGGCCGATCACAAATAAGGCTAGCCGCCGCAATCGTGGGGTGGAGGGAGCTTGAGCTTCGCCCTGACCGAAATGCCAGACCTGCATCATGCTTAGTCAAGTACGGCCCGGCCCAGATCCTGCAAGGGCACTGCTTCGACGCCATGCTGGAGCGGAAAATGCTCCGATCCCGGAAAGACAACGAAGCGCTGCTCCGGAATAAGGTCCTCGCAGGCCCTTTTTCCACCCTTGGCGTCAGGCTGCGCCTTGATTTCGATGCCCCAGAGGCGCTGGCCCGGCGGCGTTAGTAGCAAGTCAATCTCCGCACCCGCAGCTGTTCGGTAGAAGTTGCTTAGGGTGCCGGCGGCAGTGAGGCCTTCGATTACAAACTCTTCCCAGGAGGCGCCGGCCACTGGATGTCCGCGCACGTCTTCCTGAGTTGCGAGACCGAGCAGCGTATGGGTGATGCCGCTGTCGCGGACATAAACGCGGGGGGATTTGACCAGACGCTTGCCGACATTGGCGTGCCACGGCTCCAACCGGCGCACCAGCAGGAGATCGACGAGCAGATCAAGATAGGACGCGACGGTCTTACCGTCGACGCCGAGCGCGCGGGCGAACTCGGCTGCGTAGAGTAGGCCGGCCTGGTGGTGGCCAGCATTGTCCAGAAGCGGCGCAGCGTCTCGGCCGGAATGCGCGGACCGAGGAGGGGGATGTCGCGCTCCAGATAGGTGCGGAGGAAATCCTGCCGCCATCGTTGACTGGTGCGGTCGTTAGTGGCCAGAAAGCTGTCTGGAAAGCCGCCGCGCACCCATAGCGGCCCAAGAGCGGCGGCGCTGACTTCCAGACCGTCGATCGGGCGCATCTCGAGATAGGCGATGCGGCCGGCGAGGCTTTCGCCCGACTGCTTCAGGAGATCGATCCATGCCGATCCCAAGAGCAAGAAGCGGCCGGCTTTTCGTCCAACGCGGCGGCCGCGGTCGATTAAGCCCCATCAACCGTCGATACGGGAATGGCCGTGAGTTACGATGATTCGCGAACTCTTATCACTGTTGCAACATTGAATTGGGTAAGCTCCCCTCATCATAATTTACGGGGCGCCACAAGCGCCGCGCTCAACACTTGGAAAAGATTGTGTGGAGGTTCTCGTGTCCGAATCACCACTCGAAGGAGTGAAAATACTCAGCCTGGCGGAACAGTATCCTGGTCCGTATGCTACCTTGCTGCTTGCAGATCTAGGCGCAGATGTCATTCTGATCGAAAGGCCCGACGGAGGTGATCCGGCCCGAAAGCACAAAAGCCTTTTTTCCTCGTTGAGCCGCAACAAGCGAAGTGTCGTCCTTGATCTTAAGTCAGCAGCCGGTCAGGAATCCTTACTCGAGTTGAGTAAAACTGCAGGCGTTATTATCGAAGGCTATAGGCCGGACGTAATGAAAAAACTCGGATTGAGTTACGAGGAACTCAGTTCTGTAAATCGCCGTTTGATATATCTCTCATTGACTGGCTTCGGTCAGAATGGCCCTTACCGCAGGCGCCCAGCCCACGACCTCACCTGCCAAGGGTTGGCCGGGGTTCTAATTCAGCAGGGTCGAACCGGTCACCCGCAAGCACAGTTTCAATTGCCCCTTGCCGATCTCGCCTCGGGCACCCTGGCAGCACTGGGTGTGGTTTCGGCTCTACTGGCGCGGGAGCGAACCGGACTCGGCTGCTACATCGATCTGGCTATGACCGATAGTCTGGTGTCATGGATGACGCCGTATCTCTACGCGAGCCTAAACGGAAGACCAATGGCAGAGGTGTACACGGACGAACCCGCCAATGGGACGTTCGCTTGCGCAGATAACAAGCTCATTACGCTCAGCATCGTGCATGAAGATCACTACTGGCAGGCTTTGTGCCGGGCGACTGGTCTGGCGCAACTGGCCTCGGCAAGCCGTCAGGACCGCCTACAATACGCTTCTGACTATCGCGCTCAACTTGCTACCGCGATCGCCAAGGAAACGCGAAAGGCGTGGGCAGATATTTTTAATACGATCGAGATTCCTTGGGGGGATGTGCTTCACCTGAATGAAGTCGCGAGAGATCCGCAATTGTGCACACGAGACCTATTTGTCCGGCTTAGCTCGGAGGACGGCGACGAATGGCACCTGAACCAACCGCTGCAATTCGACTGCTACAAAACCGGAATTCGGCTTCCCGCGCCAAAGCTCGGCGAGCACACTCAGGAAATTTTGTCCCGCTGCGAATCCAGCAGGACCGGACGCGACCACCCGAATTGATCAGTCGCGGGACACTTCTCTCACTATCCCTGGGAGTGCCCGCAACTTGAGCAATTCCTGATAGTTCGGCCACAGGCATTTGATTCACGGTCGTCCATATCGCGGCGATCATGGGGGCGCCGCGCCGGCGCTTGACGCGTGCGCCGCGTTTGCCGTGTGAGCAGGGGACGAGCGCGAGTGGGTGGGTTCTGGGAGCACATCTCGACGAACAACCGCAGCTATGAATCGGCAAAGAAACCGGGACCAATGGAGGCACTCAAATGCAAAATACTTCTATAGGAACGAAAGCCCGCCCGCAGGAGGAGGATCACGTGCCCCCACTGAAGGGTATTCGCGTCTTGGCATTCACGCACTACGCGGCAGGACCAATCGCAGCGCAGTATCTTGGTTCGCTTGGGGCGGAAGTCGTCAAGATCGAGGCGCCGGCCGGCGATTATCAGCGTAAATGGATCAAGGAGCCGACGGCGGACCCAGACGCACCCAGCCCCTATTTCTTGGGCATGAATCGCAACCAGCGTTCACTGTCCATTGATCTGAAAACGCCTGAGGCACAAGCGGTCATTCGCGAGATGATCTCCCAGGCGGATGTCATTCTGGAAAATTTCCGACCCGGAGTCTTGGAGCGGATGGGTATAGGCAGTTCCGCCGTTCTCGCGGAGCACCCTGGAATAATCTATTGCTCGATAGCTGCTTATGGTCCTGCAGGCCCAAGCCGAAACAAGCCGGCGCTGGATCTGATTATCCAAGCCCTGTCGGGCATCGCCAGCCTGGGTGGGGCAGCCGATGGTCCGCCCGTTCCTGCCGGTGCCTACGTTGTTGATACCTACACAGCATCACAAGCAGTCATCGGCGTTCAGGCGGCATTGCGCCAGCGCGATCAGACAGGGCTTGGTCAGTGGGTGCGTGTGGATATGATGTCGTGCGCGCTTCACTTGCTGGCGTCGGAGTCTTGCTATGCGCTGAACGCACAGGAGCCGGCAAGTCGAGGGCGAAATGGCATTAGCCACAGTCACCAGCCAGCGCCTTACGGCATCTATTCCACCTTGGACGGGGCGATTGCTCTGGTGGCTTACTCCGCATCCCTCCCCGATCTTGCCGCCGCGTTGGGCCTCAGCAAGCAGATCATACCGCTGCTGGCGGGGAAGGGCCCTTGGACAAACCGGGACCAGATCGCCGGTATCCTGTCAGGTCGTCTGCGTCAGCTGACCAGCGATGATGCGCTTACGCGCCTTGCACCCACGGGTATCCTGCTGGCCCCTGTACGCAGTATCGATCAGGCGCTGGCCGATCCTGATGTGGCCAGCGAACTGGTCCGCGACGTCGAACACAGCTACGGCGGCCGCTATCGCGTCGCGCTGGAGCCGCTGAAGCTTTCAGGCTCTGCACTCGTTTTCAATCGTCCTGCCCCCGATCTCGGCGAGCATTCAGTGGAGGTTCTGCGCGAGACGGGGATCAATCAAGACCGCATCGATGCGATGATTGCTAGCGGCGCAGTTCGTGTGCCCGGCAGCCCGGAGAATCGGACATAGCGATTCGAACCGAGACGCAATATAGGACATTTGCGTCGCTGCTGATCTTGAATGCCAGCGAAGACGCCATCACGAAAGCCACAGGATTGCCCGTCGGCATACCACTGCCGAAGCCTGCTACGCCGATACAAATGTGTTCGCGCTGTCGAACGTCGCGGCATCATGCTCCAATTCCTGCGATCGCGATCCGCCGTTTCCGCTAAGACACGAACCACGACATTATTAAGATCCGCGGCCAAGAGGTCCTTGGGCGCTTCTTTTACTCGCGTGCTCGGGTGCGATCTTGCGTCCCTTTGCTCGTCCAAAGGGCGGGTCGCAGGGGGCACCCCAGCGCTCTGCTCAGACGACATGAGCGTTGGTCGGAAGAGGATACCAAGCGCAAGCACACGGTCGATCGCGCCAAACAGGTCGGGCGATTTCAGGTGGCGGATCATGGCAAGGCACAGGGGCAATACCGGTCACCTTCCTAACGCAGCGATTATGGGCAGTGTGTATTCCGCGACTTCCAGGTCCGAATAGGGCCTTGACGAAACAGCGGGTAGACTACCGTCCCCGAGTGGGAAGGAAGTACGTTTGAAGTCGCTAGTCGACGGCTCGGGTTTCGTCGCTGAAAAAATTGAGCAATGCGACATGTTTTCGCCAGCGGCAGACGGTGGATGCTGGCGACCCCGCGCCGACTTTCATTGGCCAGTCCGCGCGAAGAGAGGCTCGTATGGGCAGGAGCTTGCCGCAATCTGGCGACTTGGCTGGTAAGGGCTCATTTGGTCCGCGAAATTGCCTTTCGCCGATCTTATGAGATCCCATTAGCCACGGGGCCGGACTGCGCTTCTGCCGAAAGCCTCTCAGCGGGAGAAGGACGGCGAAATTGGAATCCAGGCTTTATCCTTTGATGTCCAGCCGCGGGCCAACGCCCATGATGGCGGGCTCGGCCGAAAGCAGCTTCTTCGCCGTCGCCTTGACCTGGTCGAGATTCACTTGCTCGATTAGCGCGGGACGGCGCTGGATGTAGTCGATGCCGTGCTTGTCGAGCTGCAAACCGATGAGCGTGGCTGCAATCGAGCTGGAGGAATCCAGATTATTGATAGCATAGGCGCCGATGGAATATTTCTTGCTCGCCTCGAGCTCGGTCTCTGTCGGCCCTTTTTCCGCCAACTCCTTGATAACTTGACGTATTGCGCCTAGCGTCTCGGCGGCCCTGTCGGCGCGCGTCGACGTGGTCACGACAAGCGCGTCGGAATGCTGGTAGCCTTCCAGGTTGGACCCGATATCGTAGGCAAGGCCGCGCTTTTCGCGCACCTCCTGGAACAGACGTGAGGTAAATGGCAAGCCTCCGAGTATATCGTTTATCAGCTGCGCAGCATAGAATTCCGGGTCGTTGGGTCCGATGCCGGGAAAAGCCAGCTGAAGCGAAGTCTGCGGCAGGTCGTATGCGACCAACGTCCACTGGCCGAGCTTCGGGGCGATGTCGGGGACCGGGGCGAGCGCCTGCTTCTGAGGCAAATTGGCGAACAATTGGTCGAGCTTTTCACTCAGGGCCTTGGCATCAATGTCGCCGACGACCGCAACGTGTAGCCCGTCACGGGCGAACATGGCCGTGTGGAAGGCGCTTAGATCCGCCGGCGTTATACCGGCGAGGCTTTCCTTGGTGCCCTTACTCGGCCTCGAATAAGGATGCGTGCCGTAGATTCTGCGGCGCCATACAAGCTCAGCGATCGCATGAGGTTCGCGCTCCTTGGCGATGATGCTGGAAAGAATCTGGGCGCGGACGCGGTCGACCGGCTCCTGATCGAAGCGGGGCCTGTTGATCGCGATCCTGAGCAGGTCGAAGGCCGCATCCTTCCGTTCGGAAAGCATGCGCATCGAGCCATAGATGCCGTCGCGCCATGCGTTGAAGCCCATCTCGGCGCCGGCGCCATCGAGCTTCAGTTGGAAGGCATTGCTGTCGAGTTCGCCCGAGCCTTCGTCGAAGAGGCCGGCCATTAGATTGGCAAGCCCTAGCTTGCCCACCGGGTCCTGCGCGGTGCCGCCATCGAAGACAAAGCCGATGGTGATGATGGGTGCCGTATGGTCCTCTACCAGCCAGGCGTTGATGCCTTTTTGAGATTTCACCACCTGGAGGTTCATCGCAGCCGCTTGGGCGGTGAGCCCTGGCAGGATGAGGAAGACGACGGCGAGGAGCAGGATGGCCAGCAGGGTGGCGTGGCGTGCGGTCCTCCCATCTCCCACAAGGAGAGCAGGGGAGGCAGATGCAAAGGTGCCGCGGTGTTGGTGGTTCGTCATCACATCAATTCTCCGTCTTGGGAACGAGATAGCCGGTGGTCGAATGGCCAGGCACGAGATAGCGGGCTGCAACGGCTTTGACCTGATCGGCGGTGACCTTGCGGATGCGGTCCGGCCATTCCTCGACATCTTTCAGAGTGCCGCCGGTGGCAAGCGTGGATCCATATATGTTGGCGATGTAGGACTGCTGATCCTGGGCGAAGATCTCCGAGCGGTTTAAGCGGTCTTTAGCCATGTCCAACTCGTCATTGCCAACGCCATCCTTGGCGATCCGGGCGACTTCGGCACCCGCCGCGGCTTCCAGATCGGCGAGCTTTGCATCGCCGCGCGGCGAGACGGAGATCGCGAACTTCGTGGCATCAAGCGAGGCCCCCTGGAATCGGGCGCTGGCCCCGGTGGCGACGCCCTCTTTCACCACAAGCGCTTGATAGAGCCGGCTGCGGCTGCCGCCGCCGAGGATCTCGGCCAGCAGATCGAGCGCCTCAGCCTCGCCGGGCTCGGCCGTGCGATAGGACGGAACCACCCAATGTGTTGAGAAGCGAGGCACCGAAACGCGCGCGTCGGTCAGCGTCACTGTGCGCTTCGTGTTCTGCTGAGGCTCGACCGGCCGGACTCGCGGCAGCAGCTCCGGTCCACGCGGGACCTTGCCATAGGTCTTCTCGGCCAGCACCTTCACCGTTTCCGGCTCGACGTCGCCGGCTACCACCAGCACGGCGTTGTTGGGGCTATAATATTTGTTGTAGAAGGCGACGGCGTCGGTTCGGTTAAGCTGCGCAATCTCATGCATCCAGCCGATGACCGGGATGCGGTAGGGCTGGTTCTGCCAAAGTGTGGCATCGACCGCCTCGTCAAGTATAGCCCCCGGATTGGTCTCGATGCGCCAACGGCGTTCCTCCAGGACCACGTCGCGCTCGATCTTGACGACGTCGTCGGTGAGGATGAGGTTGCGCATACGGTCGGCCTCGAAGCCCATCATCTGCTCCAATGCCGACGGTGTTACTGTCTCGAAGAAGGCGGTAAAATCGCGATTGGTGAAGGCGTTAATTGATCCGCCGATCTCGGCTACGGCGCGGGTCAACTCGCCAGCGGCGTGATTGGCCGTAGCCTTGAACATCAGATGCTCGAAGAAATGCGCGATGCCGGACTTGCCGGGCGACTCGTCGGCGCTGCCGATCTTGTACCACACCATATGAGTGACGATCGGCGCATGATGATCGGGGATGACGACCACCTCCATTCCGTTGTAGAGCAGGAACGTCACCCTGCCGTCGTCGTTGGCAGCCAAAACCGGAGCGGTCGTCGCGAGAATCAACGCGGTCGCAATAAATGCCCTGCGCAGCCGGTGAAACGGAACTTTGGTCCACGGCTCCGATTGTGGCGGTGAGATGATCGGCAAGGTTCCAGGTAAGGTGATTTGTTCCTCATGTTGAAGGTGCTCGGTGTCCGTCTTTCCTTGTGGGAGAAGGTGGAGCAGCGGGCAGCGCCCACTCGGGTGAGCAATCGGATCCATGTTGCAAGGGCTTACTCGTGCGTCCTTCTCCCGAGCCGGGAGACCGGCGGCGGATTTTTTCGGTGATGTGACCATGCGACAGCTTCTCCTTGGCGGGCACGCGGTTTGGTTGCACGCACGTCCCGTGCCAAATGAGAACCGTTTCTGAGCAATGGATACGCGAATGTCGCGTATCCCACATTGTCGGATATCGGACGGCGCTGGATGCGAGCGCTTGCGGTTTGGGACGATACTTTGCTGGCGCGGAAGGGCATTGAGCGTGCGGCCACTCGTGGCTCTGCACAGGGATTATGACACTTTGCCGGTGGGCATTGGATAGGCTTTGGCCATTTTGAGGCGGGCCTGTTCGCTTTAGAATATCCAATTGACGCCGGCGCCGCTGTTATTTCGCTGGTTTTCCCTAGCGGCGACGATTGGCAATGGGCTGTCACAACTTTCGATACGGCGGTCGGGGCATTGACTGCGCAGGACGCCGATCTCGATCTCGACCTGTTAAGCCTGCTGGCATGCGTGGGCGTGTAATTGTATTCCAGCCGTCGCAGGATGCTTCCCGCCTCCAATGGCGGCAGAGCCTGATAAGGCGCGGGCGTGTGGGTCGACAGGTCCGGGTTGGTCGAGATCGACGCGATAGAGTGCATTCATCGGAATGGCCTCCTTCTCAATTGCGGAGGTTCTGGAAGAATCAGAAAATGAATCAATTCCTTGGCAGACAGCCGCTACCCTGCTTAACCGAAAGCAAGGCCAGTATCTCGCGTTCATCTGGACCTACAGCGCTCAACGGTCGCTCGCCGGCCGAACGCGACACGCAGCTCTTCTGCCGCGTCACCGCGCCCTCTGTCCATCAGATGGTGGCTCACCCTCGAGCGCGCTCGATTGATCCACCCTGGCCTCGCGCGGTATTGAACTGGCAGCAGGTCAAACCTCTCGTCGAACCCGACAGCCTACCCAGGTTACAACCCGCCGAAACCGTCAAATCCTCTGTGCAAAGGTACTGGCTGCGGGACTGGCGAGCATTGGCATTGTGGAAGGCATCATCATAGCTCACGGATTCCGAGGTTCCTGAATCTTCGGGGTGAGGCGGGACGTGCGGGAATTGGGTGCGTGGATTGATTCGAATTGAGGCTGTGCATCGCGGCTATCTTCCTCCTCCATTGCGAAACGTTCATATTGCTGAACCGGATAATATAGTTCGCAAGCGAAAGCAAAATCCAGGAGCAATTGTTGGAAAAAGGACTTCTTCGTCGGCGTAGGACCCTCCCGCTGGTAGAGGGACAATTGTAGAGTAGGCAGGAATGCGCCGTCGATGGTGGCCAACTGCAAATGTGAGCGGCCAACTCGCTTTTCTGATTTCTTCTGGTAGCCCATATCAACGTACTCCTAGTGTGCAATCATCGCACTCGTAGTGTACGAGCCTGACCCGAATCTGACGGATCGTTCGATTGTGATCCAGATCAAAGTTGATTTGGTCGCAATCCAAGCCCTCAGCGCTCTCGTGCTGCCTCTCCGATCAGGAGACGGCGGCCCGAGGTAAGAATGCTGTTCGAGCTTCCTACTGTGATCAGAGCCTAAATGCCGAAAAGGGCGCCGAGCCTTTCGGTGGCCGGAAGCAAGGGGTCGATCAAGCCAAGATCGTAGATCATCGTCGTTTCGAGATCCCCCTTGTGGTCGACGTAGTGCGATATGGCCTCATGCGATACTCCCTGGCCCGTCAACATCAGAGAGATCGCGATCCGCTTGAGGTCGTAGAGCTGGTGGTCGGGGACGCGGGAACAGGATTTTGATTTTAGGCCAGCGCAGACGTTGGGCCTGCACCATCCCAGCAACCCTGAGATGGATCGGCACCGCACGGTAGGTGTACTCGTAGAGCGAACGGGCAGCTTGATGCCTTTGACGTTGTGCTTGGGCCAGACAAGCTTCTCCAGATCGAAATGGCCGAATTCCGCCTTGGCCAGGTCGCTGGGGCGGGCATGGTCAGAAACCGGATGCCCATGAAATTGCAGAGCTCCTGCATCTGGTCGTTGGCGGTTAACACCTGCCTCTTGACTGGAGCCATGTTCGGCTTGCAAGCGCCTCTAGGTGATCTATTTCAGGCGGCGCCTCAAACACGGGATAGAAGATGTGGGCCGCAATTTGCCGGATCTGCTCCGTGGAGTAATCCCGGCGGCGGCGCACCCATCTTCCGCGCGCGGATTGGACTGCAGGAGTTGCGCATGTCGACCAGCTGCATTCGGATGGTCCAGTTATAGAGCGCCAAAACGTGCCGCAACGCGCTGTTGAAGACATATGGCGAGGCAATTTGCTTTTGGAATTCCTCAAGAGGACTCGTCAGCTTCTCGAAAGCTGAGCCGAATAGCATGCGAACGCGAAAGGCTAGCCAACCTACCGCTAGCTAACCAACCTACCGCTAGCTAACCAACCTACCGCTATTTGAAGGGGTAATCACGAGTTCGCAAGCTCGATCCATTCGATCCAAATCTCGCGCCAGCCGTGCTAGGGCGATATGTGGACGGGCGACATTCCGGTCATGGCGAGGCCGGCGTAGCGGCAACGCCGCAGATTGCGTTCGCAGCCGGGATCGTGCTCTCGAGTTCGGTGCGCGGCTGTCAGCAAGGTATTACCGTGCGCATTAGCGGAATCGACCCCTGCGTCGGCAAAGTGCCGGAACGCTGCGATACTTAAGGGCACTACAAGTTCCAATTGTTTCTAGAGATATGCAATTGGGCGAATGAGGTATTTCAGATTGGAAAAGGGTCCTTTGGCCGAGCTGTTGGTCGAACAGTTCGAGAATATGCCGCCGCAGCTGCGGGTCGCTGCGCGTTTCGTGCTCGACCATCCTAAGGATGTCGCGCTGATGTCGATGCGCGAGCAGGCGAACCAGGCCGGCGTTTCGCATATCACCATGATGCGGCTGGCGCGATGGCTTGGCCTTGACGGCTACGAGGATATGCGCAGCCTTTACGCGCGGGCGCTGCGTGAGACAATCGCCGGTCAGCCGGCGCGACAGGGCGTCGAAAACGATGGCGCTCTGGGATGTTCGACTGTCGGGGTCATTGCCGACACGCTCGCGGCCCAGATTTCAAGCCTCGGTGAATACGGCAATGCCATGCAGTTCATCGCCGCCGCCGACCTGCTTGCAAGATCACGCAATCTGTTCGGCCTCGGCTCGCGCTCCGCTCATCCGGTCGCGAGCCACTTCGTTCACATGATGTCGTTTGTGGTTGGCGGTGACCGCAAGGTGACGCTTGTCAGCGAGATGGGCCGACAGGGTCTGGATGTCCTTCAGCACGCCGGACGTGGCGACGTGCTTCTGGCTGTAGGCATGTCGCCTTATGAACGTACGACGGTCGACGTGGCGCGCCAGTCGGCTCGGCAGGGGGTCGGCGTGGTGGCAATCACCGACAGCAGCGTGTCACCGCTGGCCCGGATCGCGCGGGAAACCATCATCGTTACGTCGAATTCGCAGTCGTTCTTCCGAAGCATGGCGCCGGCGTTCGCCGCCGTCGAGCTTCTGGCGGCACTGACGGCCGGGCGGTCCGAAACGGATGCCGCAGAGCGGGTAAAACAATCGGAAGAGCGGCTTGCCGCTTTCGGCATTTATTGGAAGCCTCGCCGATAGCATCTGGATCGAACGGGCATGGCGCCAGCCAGGCTGCCGGCAACAGTGATTTTCCGGAGGTCGTCCAGATGGTTCGTCCGACAACGCCTTCCAAGCTCCTAATCCAGCCGCAAAAGGGTAGACGCCTCGGCAAACGCCGCGCAAATAGCGCGGCTAATCCCGCCTTTCATATTCTGCGCAGATCATGCCGGTGGCAGCTGCGCGCTTCGAAAAAAGTCCAGACAATGAAATTAAGCCGCGAGGGTCCGCTTCGCCGGCGCCGGCTCAGGCATTTCCGGCTGTTTCGGTTTGCGGCCGACCCCCACCGTCTTGGCCAATGCCGAGCATGCCGCGGCGTAATTTGGCGCACGGCAGTCTCCTCGGAAGAACACTGCGCCTGGCAATGCTCATGTGAAACCTTAAGAGTGCTCGTCAGCTTCTCGAAAGCTAAGCCGGATAACATCAGAGCGCCAAGGCTAGTCAACCCAACCCCGTTCGGAGGGCAACATGGACCCATTTCGCAATCTCGATCTTCCCTTGGATCCAAATTTCGCAGCGTCCTACGCCATGACGCACCAGGAGCAAGCGTTCCAAGCTGGGCAAGGGGACTTTGAACTGCACCTAAACAAGGCTCCGCAAGCCGGTGCCGTAAATCCCCTCACTATGGAGCGCCATAATCCCTCTGGGGGGCTTAAGCCCTTTGGTCAAACGATTTCTATGCTCGATAGCGATCAGCGGGTCAAATATGCTAAGGAGCTACGTGACCGTGACGGCTATCCCAAAGTCCCACCGTCTTTGGTGAATCCCACATCGCCAGCAACGGATACCAAGCAAAATCTCGCGCCGTGGAGGACGCTGCCACCTGAGGCGTTGCCCAACAAAATGGGGCTCTGCGCCAGCAAGCCACACACATCGGATGCAACTTTTCACAGTTCAAACTCCTCCACCACGAGCGCCAGTACATCTTCTCCGGCGAGGCCGAGCACCTCCGTGTTCGAATACAGGACGGCCGAATTGAGCCAGGCGAATGAAAACGGCATCTGCGTTGGGCTGACTGCGGAGTGGCTACTCAATCGCAACAACAGCGCGTCAGCCCGAATGAATGCGCTAATACCTGGATCGGAAAGGCATGCCTCAGCGGCTGTGCGGCAGCAGCAGTATCAGGACCTCAAGGATGTATTGCGAAGCGAGGGTGCAGGATCTTCTCAGGCCGACCTTCAGGCACAAAACACCGTGTTGCAGGAGGCGGGATTGGCACCATCCGGAAAAGAGAAGAAACACAAATTCGGCGAGCCTTCGAGCTTCTCGCGCATGCTTGACAAAATCACCGAAGACGGATCGACCCATTTGCTGAGCCTGTATTTCGCCCAAGGTGGTGCACACACAATTGCGACCACGGCGTCGAATGGAATGACCACGCTCTTCGATCCTAATTATGGAGAATTTACTGTTGGATCACGCGAGATGGCTTCATTGTTCCAAAGCCTCACCAATCGTTACAGGAACCCAAACGGGCAGCATTTGTCGACAGTCACCACACAAAGGATGTACTGAGTCGGGCCGAACTTTTCGACGGCTGGATATCACCTTCGTCACTGTGCGGAACACGGCCCGATCGCCGCGATGTTCATCCGGCGTCAGCCTGTAATGGGTCGACAGATGGCGCTTTAGCGATTTGAATTTCTTCCCGTTCCTCAAGGGAGAAAATGTAGTCCGGTGTCACCGACTTCCTGATCCGCACAGCAGGCTTGAGGGTAACCGGCTCTTCTGCCGAGAGGCTTGCGGCCGTGCCCCTCAGGGCTGCGTGCACTTAGCCGATCAGGGCAGGGAGATCCCCCACCGGGACCGGATTGGTTGGAGACATACGCTGAGACGACATCGGCGGTGAGCTCGATGAGGTTGTCGATGTTTTTGTCGGCTTGTTCTGTCATGAAACTCTCCGGGCGGCTTAAAGAGCTATGACGGAAGATGGTGTCAGGGGATCGTGCGTCTCGGAGGGATGTGGAACTGAAGAAGCTGCTATCTGTCGTCATGGCATCGATAGTCGCGTTGGGAGAGAAGCTTTAGCCTGCTAAACACTTGAGGAGTAGTCACTTGCGTTTGGGCATTTCATTCACGGCGGGCGAGCCTGCTCAAGGACGAAGCAGGCAGCTCCTCCTTGAAATGTCCACCTAAAGCAAGCTCGCCTGCTCGGCCTGCCGGCGCAAATTCTGCCGCGGTCGCGGACCGATCTGCTGGATCACCAACCCGGCCGCCAGCGAGCCGAGATCGCCGCAGGCCTTGAGGTCGCGGCCTTGTGTGTAGCCGTGCAGGAAACCGGCGGCATAGAGGTCGCCGGCGCCTGTCGTGTCGACCAGTTCCTTGATCGCGGTCGCCTGGATGAGCACGGTCTCGTCGCCGCGCACGATGACCGA
>NZ_JBWKME010000056.1:0-56155 GCF_056431085.1 Mesorhizobium waitakense
CTACTCGGCCTATACTAACCTGGTCAAGGCACGGGCCAAAGCCGGCGGCAATGAAACAATACGGCTCGCAGGGTGCTGGGCGCATCTGCGGCGCAAGTTTTACGATCTGCACATCAGCGGGATCTCACAGGCCGGGACGGTAACGATCACCGCCATGACCGAATTGTGGAAGGTCGAGGACGAGGTTCGCGGCAAGGATGCTGGGAGCCGTGCCGCGCTGCGTCAGGAAAAGTCCGCGGCCATTGTCGCGAGCCTCTTCGACCTGTGGGAAAAAGAACTGCACAAGGTCTCCGGAAAATCCAAGACTGCCGAGGCGATCCGCTACGCGCTCACCCGGCGGGAGGCGCTGGAACGCTTTCTGATGGACGGTCGTATCGAGATCGACTCTAATATCGTCGAGCGTGCAATCAGGCCCCAGACAATTACGAGAAAAAATAGTCTCTTCGCTGGAAGCGAGGGCGGTGGACGCACTTGGGCGACCGTCGCGACACTTCTGCAAACCTGTAAAATGAATGGCGTCGACCCACTCGCCTGGCTCTCCCAGACCTTGACCCGCATCGCTCAGCGCTGGCCCGCAGCCAAAATCGAAATGCTCATGCCCTGGAACTTCAAACCAGACGCCGTCAGCTAACCGCTTACACTGCATCGAGCCCCTGGCACGATCCAACAGTCTCTGGGGCGGCGAACCGTAGGCCGGTTGGCAATTGTCGAAGCCCGATATTCTAACGCTCCCCTGATGCGAACCCCTGCGCCGCCTTCTCTCAGCACTTCAATCTTTGGCTCCTGCTCGGCGTACTCCGATATCGATGCTGTCCGGATCCAGATCGACCGCCAAAATCCCCGGCATACCAACCCAAACCGCGAGCTCGAAGTAATGATGTTGCTCGGTGTGGCCAGCGAAACGCACCGGGCCTTTGGACGATGGCACCGTTCTCATCGACCGCTGTTTGGCGGCGGGCGGCCACGCGGGGCAGCCGGCGATCCGAGCGAGTCTCGGCCTTCGAAGGCGATCTCTGTCTAGCCAACCTCTCCAGGCACGGTGGGATGTCCCGAAGCCGATCAATGCCGCGAAGATCCGCCAACGCTTGCGGCGGGACCTAGTCTAGAGGCCATTCCAGCGCACGTCGAACCACGCCATGCCAAGCCGACGGCGAGAAGCCGGTCGACGGATGCTTCATGCGCACAGCGCGGACGGATGGGCTTCGGGGCAGGTCGATCCACTCGCCGGAAAACGACCAGGAGTGCCCACCGTAGTCTGGATGATGGTTCCTGATTACCCATGGGAAAAGCTCATAGCCCCAAACCAGCAGCACCTCTGGCCTTGTCTCGGCAAGCACCTGCTCGAACGCCGAGATTGTCCTTTCCCCGCCGAACAGAGCACTGGTCGGCCTGGTAGATCTGGAATGCGGTGCCAGCACGACTGGGATGTAATTGTAGAAGGCAAGACAATCCCAGACTTCTGGTTCACCCCTTTTGCCATCGCGCTCGAGCTGCTGGCGGTTCTTGCCGGAAACTGCCCAGGCCAAATTGTCGAAGGTACGCCTCCAGCGCTCACGCGTTCCCGAAGCGTAGAGCCACATGGTTTCATGCGTCATCTCCGGAACCACGCTCCCCACCGGATGCTCATTTGCGTGGTGGGATTCGCCCAGGACGAGAATCTTCCTACCGCCTACGAAATTTTCGGCCGCCCCGAACTTGGCTCCCACCCACGCCCTAAACATTCGCCGTCCCCACAACTGTCATTGGTTGCACCTCGCTTCGGCAGAGATTCGGCCCTCCGCCGGGAGCCATACGATTATTCAAAGGCAATACGTCTTCCTTCCACTGGAAAAGGGGGCCGGAAGCCATAGACTTGTCACTTCTTTACAAAAATCTGGTTGCTTGGAATCTGATTGCAACAACATAACTATTTTAGTATCGTCCAAGAGACAATCGCAGCAGAGCATCCGTCGTGCCATTTAAGAGCGAAGTCGTCGCGCTGACGATCTTCTATCCTAACTTGGCTTGTCAAATTGTGGAGGGGCATGATGGCAGTCACGCTGGACCTCAATTCTCAGCTTCAGGCGCAAATCGAGAGTGATCTCGCTTCCTGGAACGACGCACAACAAAAGCAATCGATGCGCTACCGCGCCGCGCAGGAAGCGGCAAGGACGCTGGGGGCTGAGTTTCGTCTGGCTCCCAAACATCTGCTCGCGATCGGCGACTCCTGGTTCGACTATCCCATCGAAGGCAACAATCCATTCTCCGGTCCTTCGGACATTAAAATCCAGCTGCAAAGGATCTGCAGCCCAGCGCCCATAATCTATTCCACCGCACATCGCGGCGATGCATCGACGGACGAGATGTCCTTGCCGAAGCAGGAGCGCATTCTTCAGCTGCTCATGGACAAGTCGAAATGGCCCAAGGGAAAGCCTGATGCCATTATCGTTTCGGCAGGCGGCAACGATGTCGCGGGCGACAATTTCTGTATATTCCTCGACTACAACGACGGCAAAGCCAGCGGCCTCAACGAACAGAGGTATTCCGGCATCCTGGATATCGTCCAGTCGTGCTATCTGGCACTTTTCGCGCTGCGCGATCGCCATGCCCCGGGGGTGCCGATTTACGCTCACTGCTACGACTTCCCGACACCGAATGGAGTTCCTGCGCCTTGCGGGCACGGGCCCTGGCTCAAGCCGTCGCTGGACTTCAACAATTGGTCGACGGCACAGGGCAAAGTCATCGTGCATGACGCGTTGGTTCAGTTCAAAGCGATGCTGGACAAGCTGGCGGCCGATGCCTCGAACAATTTTCACGTCGTGCCCACGCAGGGCACGCTCAACGACGCGCACTGGGCGAACGAGCTGCATCCGGATCCCATCGGTTTCAGGATGATAGCCAGGAAATTCGCAGCCGCCTTGGGGATCAGCTCCGCGGCAGCTTCGGCTAAGCTGGAGAGCATAGAGCCTCCCTCCGGCCGGGATGCGATCGAGGCGCACGGGGTACCTGCCGAAGCCGCTGGCCGCAGCGACGAAGAAGCCGCTCTCCGTGAACTCGCCGCAGAATGCGGGCTAAGCGAGCCTATGGAAGCATTGATCGAGTTCCGCAACGCGCGCGGCACCCCTGCCTCCGCTCGCTACTGGGCAATTTCCAACTTCAACCTGCATTCTCGATTTCCACGCCTGTTCCTCTTCGATGTGCAGAATCGTAGCGTTGGGTCCTACCTCTGTGCCCATGGCAAAGGCTCCGATCCTCAGAATGACGGCTACGCAAAGAGGTTTTCCAACCAGGCTGGCTCAAACTGCACCTCGCTGGGTGTCTACGCGTGCGGAGAAATCTACGAGGGCGGCCATCGGCTCCTCTCAATGCGGCTCGACGGCCTTGAACCCACCAACTCCAATGCCCGCGCGCGAGCGATCGTCGTGCATGGCGCCGACTACGTGTCAGATGCTTGGGTAAAAAGCGAGCGCCGCATAGGGCGCAGCGACGGGTGTCTCGCGGTGGACTATCGCTTCGTCACGGAGATCGTCGAGGCGCTGCACGGCGGCTCGCTTGTGATGGCCTGGCATAGGCCGGACGGAACAGCGGCGCACAGTGAGGATGACCCCGTCGAAACCTTCTCCGAGAGCGACACCGAAGAGTGGAGCGAAGTTGAACCACCTGATCACGATTTCGAAGCAGCGAGACCGGAAGCAGCCGCGCCGCTTGAAACAGGAGCCGCCCTCGCAGAACGGATCCTTGACTGTCCCCGTATCGTGCTCGCGCGCATCCATCCATCTGGCAAGCTGGATTCTGCGACCGCCTATCGGAACATAGTGGATACTTCCGTTGACCAGCCGGCAGCGCGCAGCTCATATGGAACGGCACCGGGCGGAACCGTCCGCCTCGCCCCGCCGATGCTGCAGGGCCTGCTCACTCTTGCGGATGAATATACGCTATCGATATCGGAGCTATGCGGCGGTGAGCACAGCAAGAACTCCCGGCACTATGCCGGCTGTGCCGCGGACATCGTTTCGGTCAACGGGCAGGCGGTCAGCGGAAAGAACCGCTATGTCGCCGCGCTTCGAAAGCGCTGCCGTGAACTCGGAGCCACTGAAATACTTGGTCCCGGAGATTCCGGACATTCATACCACGTACACGCGGGCTGGCCGAGGCCTTAGCGGCGACCAAGCTCCTCTCCGCCTCGCTGCGAGCCGATCTACAAAGCTGGTCATCGCAGGTGTCGACTATCCACGCTCTCAGCGATCAAGAAGATGTGTCAAGTCAACATCTTGCGCCATATTTAAGGTGTATTGAATGCTTCCCTTGCAATCTTTCGTTGTCCGCCCTAATGTGAAGAAAAAGGGGACTTGACCCTCTGCCGTTTGTTATTTGGCCGACGGGTCGTACGTAAAAATCCGACTAGAATCGCCTACGATCTGTACAAGATGGCTGCGCGCTTCGTTCATGCGGCTTTCTGAATCGTTTCTGCGTGATACACTTTTGAATGGTGAGCGCGACGAACATGCGGCATGGTCATTTTTGCTTTCTCGGTATCGGATTTGTTCTGTCTTTTGGCCTCTCCGGCTGTGTCGGCGCGCAAAATGTGCAACGCGCGGAGGTCAAAGTATTTGAATCCCCCGCCATCGACCCAAGGAGTTACGCAGGAAACGTCGAGTATGCGAAACGGTTGGCCGATGAGTATATGGCGCTGTCGGATCAAGCATCTTCGGCGCAGGATGCTGCTGCGCTGGGCCTCATCGCAAGCGCAGGCGTTGCCGCTGGCGGGTTGCTGTATGGCGGGAGCACGGACTTGATCAAAGGCGCTGGTCTTGCCGCTGGGTCGTTGGGCGTGCTCTGAGGAGCATGGCGACTGCTTAGGCTCTGCCATGGGAGGCATCGGTGGCGCTAAAGGGTAACGGTCAGCTTCTCGTAAAGGTGCGCAACCAGCCGTTTTCTGGGGGCGGCTGCCGGGAGTGTGTGACTGGGATGAGCTTATCACCGAGATCGACGATGCTGCGGGTGGCAGCTCTGTTGTGCCTGCTCGCTCCTTTCGAGCTGGCTTCTCTTTTGCCGAGCCGGGCGGAAGAGCCCACTGACTACAGCGGCGAGGTGCCAGTTAACCTGCGCGGGCCTTTCATCTTTGAGCCTGATGTCGTCGTCACGCTGGACTGCAATCAGCACAGTGCGTGTGACGGACCCCTGAATTTTCGGACCCTGATCGAGGCGAAGGCGAGGAAGTACGAGGAGTTGGGTCAGAAGAACCCATTCTTGCTTGGGATCGCCGAGCCAATACAGCGCACTCTGTCCAACGACCTTAACGAGCTGACGACGCGGGCCGATGCCAAGGACTTTCAACTCCATACCGAATTTCTGACCGACCCGGGGTCGAGGATCGAACTGGTCGGGGTCATCAACCGCATGGATCGCCAGTTCATTACGGATGCATCGCTGACTCCTGCACAGCGAAGCTGCGGCGAGATATCCGTCATCTACCGTTTCTCCTACGATCTGGCGAACGGCCGGAAATCCAGGCTTCCGGTCACGATGAACATCGTGTTTCCCGCCTTGCCCGGCGACACGCATGGAGGAGCGGTCACTTGCCAAAGCGTTGCACAGCGGTGGGTGGACGAACTTGCGCGGCCCGTCGGCCGGACACCCGCGAAAAAAGTACAAGATCTTCTGGATGCCCAGAACGGTCCCCTGGCCACTATCAGGGGCGAGGACATGCTCCGCATAGAAATCAATGCCCAAGTGTATCGGAAGCCAGCGGGTGTGGTCAGGGATTTCGGATCCGAGGCGGAATATCTTATCCGGGTATTCCATTGGGAAGCGAAGGCTCAGGAGTTTCAGCCGATCGGACTGACGAACCAGATCGACCGTGACAGCCTCCTGTGCGGCACGGGCGACGGTGGCTCGGCCTGCAACAGGAAGAAGGCCTTACGTGCAGAACTCGTCGCCTATCTCCAGACACCGGCGGCGGTGGCAGACGTAGATGCCGGCACACTCGAGCTTCCAGAAAAGTACCTTTCCAAACGCGCCGTTTCCGTTTCGCCCGGCGGCGTCCATCGGGCGCGAAACCAGCCTTTCTGGAAGGCAGGAAACGGCGAGGGAAAGAGCCGGAAGTCGGATCAGGAAATCATCTCAGATGACGAGCTGTGGGCAGCTCTGAAGCGCTTTGACGAAACGGGCCAGAGGCTCAGTTTCATAAAATCGCCCGACGACTTTCGTACCCGTCTAAACGACAGCACATGCACGGGATGCCACCAGACTCGGGCCATTGCCGGTTTCCATTTTCCTGGCGCTGACCGTCAAGGGACTCCCGCAGCGAATTCCGTCTTCCTTCCTGGTTCGCCGCTCTTCTTCGGCGATCAGCCTCGCCGGACTGAGATCGTCAGCGAAATCGCAAAGCGTCCGTCGGGCAGGTTGTCGACTTACGAGCTGGCGATCGGCTATTCGGCCCGGCCGCTGAACAAGTTGCAGAGTGAGCTGTCTGGCACGCAATTGCTGGGCGGCTGGGGAGGCGCTTGCACCATGCCGCAATTCCTCGCCTCAACACAGCGTCAGTGGACGTGCCAGGCTGGGCTGGCCTGTAAGCAGTTCTATAAATCCGAAAACGAAAGGATTGTTGGAACCTGCGTTCCCGAGAATTACTCGCAGGTCGGGGATCAGCTTCAGGTTGGCACGATAAGCTCGCCTTCGTTCGAGCTCGACAGCTACATCCGTGAATTCCCAAAGGCCTATCCCGAAGGCGCCGACAAGAACAATCTTATAGACGGGGAAGCGCTCAAGAAGATCAAGCTGCCGCCTCTGACGGGCAATTCCTACTACGGTGCGCATCAGGAATACTATGCCGGCAAGGACTGCAAGAATGGCCCCTGCAGCCTCGACGAACTGCGGGACGCGCAGACGGGCGGATTTCCAGCCGGCATGTTGCGGCTTTCAGAATGCCAAGGACTCGGCCCGACAAGCACTTGCGGCTTGATCGCCTCGACCGGGTTCAATAGCTGTTTGGACCGGATCACCCAACCGGGCAGCAGCTACACCCAGAACATCTGCTTCCTGAACTTTACCTCCTTTGCCGGGATGCGCGCCTGCGATGCAGCGGATCCATGCCGGGACGATTACATCTGCGTCAGCCCCGTAGCCACCAGTCCTGAAGATTTCAAGGCGTATTACGACACTCGCTCGAATGCTCTGACGAAGAAGCCATACTTCAACGACATCGTGGGAAAACCCTATTCGGCGGCAGGCTATTACGGCCAGCGCTTCCCCGACAGGGATTGGCTCGACAGGCAGGATCACCGAGGTCTCTGCATCCCGCCTTACTTTGTCTTCCAGTTCCGCTCGGACAAACACCCAAAACCGTAGCGGCTGGCTCATGGAGGCCGGCGACAAACATTCAGAACCTGACAGTAGGCGAAGATGGAGCGGGGAACAGTCTGTGATGAGCCCTAAGGGAGGAACCGGATGAATATCGGAGCGCTGGCCTTTGGAACTTCGCGATGGGAGCTGACCGGCACCTCGTCGGGCAACTTCCCGTCAGGACTCGATGACGCGATCGCGGCCACCCTGGCGACCGGAGGCTCATATGCCTATGTCGGCCCGCAGTTTGCTGGCGGAGCTATCCAGGTCATCAAGATCGATGGACAGCCTCCTGCCGCTGTGCCGCCCGCCGTCAATTTCCAACCATCGGCAGGGCTGGCTGTGGCGGCACTTTGCGTGCGGGGGACCGATGGGATCAGGCTCTTCCTGCCATCTCAGCCGGGTGTTCTGGCAGGCAAATGGGTGGATGTTCCCCGAACTTCAGAATTTCAGGCCATGGCGGCATCCGATCGCGACCAGCAGCGGAAAACTTGGATCAGCGCCCTCAGCAAGGTGCCGCGCCAGAAATGGCCGCCCGGCATCGACCTCTCAAGGAATGCTCTAGCTGCTGTCTCGGGGCCTGCGTTGCGCATGCTGCTTGCCTACCTGGCATCGTACGCCTGCCCGGTAACAGGGGTAAACCAGCCCGGGCAGAAGTATCGCGGTGGCCAGACACATGGTCTCACGCTCCCCCTCCTGCGCTATCCGGTATCGGAGCCCGACTGCTACATCCATGTCATCGCGGGCCAGGAAGGTCTGCTCGAATCTATAAACGCGTATGATCTCGGAGCTGGCATCAGCCTTGGCTCGATCCAGTTCAACGTCAATCGCGCTGCGATCTTCAAGTTTCTCGACGGCTTCGAGCAAGCCGATCCAGACCTGTTTGCAAGCTGCTTTGCAGGCTTGGGCTGGGTACCCAAGAAAGTGACGGTCGGGAGCAGCACGTTCTTTGCCTTGGACGCGATTGACGGCTCCGGGCAATCGGTCGAATTGATCGGCCGGGATCCAGACAATTCCCGCAACTGCGGTTATTTCCAATCGGCTTTCCCCGGCAAGGATAACTTCGACCAGATCGATTCCGATTTTCGAAAGAAACTCGCGGGCCTATTTCGGGACGCGGTCCTCTGGCCGCATGTTCAGGAGCAGGTCATGAGCGTCTCGGCGCAATGGCTGCAGCCGGGCCTCGGAAGCATCGAAGCCACTGGCATTCCTCCCGTCGATCCGATGAGGCCGGATCGGGACACATTCATTCTCAAGTCCCTGCTGCTATCGGCCTACGTCCGGTATTCGGCGTGCCTTGCCCCGCTTCTCCGTGCGCTGAAGCCCTATGGCTCGCCCGCTGCCAAACTGGCAGCCCTCGACGGGGTCCTCTTGGCGGCTGACACCTGGTCGAGCTGCGATCAGAGCAGACGTTCCAAGCTTGCAGCAAGGCTTGACGCGCAAAAGCCCGATGCCGTCGCCGCGTGGGAGGTCCTGAACAGGCTGGCCGGGCCCAGTCATGGCGCACCCCCGGTGCAGGTTGCTGCCGCCATCCTGGCAGTTCAAACCGACGCCGACGACCACAGCTGCGAACATGACCATGCGCTTGGATCCGCCCACCGCCTGTTTTGGCACATGCAATCCGCGGCAGCCGTCGACTACCCGGGCAGTGTGCGTGAACGGTTCACGGCTCTGCTGGAAAAGGAGGCCAAGCGGGCGGTCGACAGAAAACCAGCACGGTCCGACTCAATCGGGGTCAATCGAGGCATGGCCGTTCGCCCCGGCGACATCGTCGTCAAGATCACGAAATCGGGTCGATACAAGTTCGCACTAGTCGATGCGGTTCATGACGGCGAATTGCACGTTTCTGGCATCGAAGGCGGCCACAAGAAGTGGCAGTGGAAGGGCCGTCACGGCCGCGATCACGGACTGCGCGCTCTGATGCCCGGCAAGACGGCCTTGAAGGAGATGGCAGCGCTGGAGGGCGAACTGGTCTACGCCGATCCGACAGTTGCGATCCTTCCCTTCTCAAGCGACGAGCGGCGAGCCGTCGTAGCGCCTCTTTTGACGCTGAACGACAATGACGCAGCGCTTCTATGGAACCAGCAGAAACATCCGAGCGCATCGGGCATCAGCCTCGCCCGCCTATCGTCCGCGCTGGGGCCTTACGTTGACTTCTCTGCCGTAAAGGCTGCGCTCGAGGCTGCCAACGGCGCTGCATCGGCGACTGACGAGAGGGTGCTCGTCGAGGCCATCCACCAGTTTCAGAGCAAGGTGTACGCCGACCCAGGGCAATGCGACGGGCACTGCGGCGAGTCAACCCTCGACAATTTGGGACTATACCTTGGCCGCCCAGGCTTGAATCAGGTCGACATCGCCAATCCGACTGCACAAATCCATCTCAATAGCATCGACAAGAAGCTTGCCGGCTTGGCCGACAATCCTGCGCCTCCAGCGACCTTGAACGCGGCGAACTGGTTCCGGCACATGACGGCACCGACCTTCCTGGGGCAAACGTTCAGGAATGGCATTCAGGCCGTCCTGGTGCGCCGCTTGAGAGCAGCGGAGCGGCACTTGCTTGCGTTGCCGGCTTACAGCGGCATGAACCCGGTGAAGCTCGGCTTGGCGCTGGGTATCGCAGAGTTCCATCGGGGAGCCAGACCGACGGCCACCACGCACAGTATGCACACCTTCGGGTTGGCGACAGACATAAACTACACGGGAAATCCTTGGCTCGAGGGGAGCCAGATAGTGGACGTGCTGAAACGGGCACGATTGCTTATGTCCGGGCAGGTTCTGGAAGGCGGCACCACCGCGGCCGGGTTGTTGCACGCCAAGCTGGCCAACAGGCCAACCGCCGAAATCTACGACACTCTCTGGGGCCTCGACCGCGACTTCCGCGGCTACCTCGCCGCGCGTAACGACGCGGCCGAGCTTAACCAGCTGCTCGACCAGCATCGCCAAGACGGCACGCCGGGGATTTTCAACCCTGGTGAAACGAACGCTCACGCCGCGGACCGATGGCGCAACGCCATCGCCGCCGACCTCACCAGCTTGAATGGAAACGATGGCTTTGTGGACCGCGATCCATGCAACGGCTTCCTAAACCTGGCGAAGGATCTGGTGGTCGCCTTGCGCGACTTTGGCTGCCTGGCGTGGGGAGCCTCGGATTTTGGCCCGGGCGCAAGCGGAGATATCATGCATTTCGATTGCCGCAACACGGGGCTTGGCAGGATCATCAACGTAGGCTTCGTCCCACCTGAACGAAGATGCGCTTGAACACGACTTTCATTGGGAGGACTTATTAAATGTCAGTATCTGCTTCATCGGCAATCAAAAGGTCATCTGCGATCGCGCTGATCGGATCGGCACTGACGATCCCATTCAGCGGGCTGGCAGTCAGTGCCGACCTTGTTGCGAGCACGACAAACGAGCTTCAGCAACGGTTCGCCGCCGGCACGCGTTACGTGATCGGCAGCGAAACCTCCGAGAGCCCCCATCCCAATTGTTCCGAAGTCAAAGCTGGCGATCCGCTGCTGCAGAATGAACTCGTAAAACCTTATAGCCGTCTTGTCGGACACGGATCCGCCAGCATTCTCGACTGCAACTACGAAATTCCGAGGTCAACCCGTCGCGGGTGGGTGATCGTGGTGGCGGCGAGCCCCCGCAATCTGGCGGAACGAATTGTCGGCGCCTGCAACGAGGTTGCTGTCGGCAAAGCCGAAGCGTGCGTGAACAAGCTAATGAACACGGCCGATTTCACAGTTCCTGCTGGCTCCAACAGTTTCATATTTCCAATCACGGGCTTCGTGCGGGAACCGTGCAAGGGCGGGGAGAATCTGATCGGCTTTCGCCACGGGGTAACGATCCAGTACGCGAACGGGCCCACGGGCAAAAGCAAACTGCCCTACTGCCTCACAGGCGATAAAAAACCGGAATGGCAGAGGGAGGTGGGGCTCTCTTTTGGCACCTTCGCAGTGTTCAGGGTGGGGCGCCTGGCAGCGATTACGCGGGCTGAGGCGGCCGTCGACGGCGATTTTCCAGAGCCAGGAGAAGGGACGCTCGAGGGACTGCAAGCCGATCCGTTTCAAGCCTACGTGCGCGACAACGAGATAAAAGCGGTCGAAACGGGCTATGATCGAATGATGGTCGTCAAGGCGGCGCTCAAGATGGATGTCCCTGTGCCAGCGAAGCGATAGCAATCGGGGCACCGTCGCCGCCGAATGCTTCGAGCCGTTGCCTAGCTATCGGCCTGCACCAGAGTCTCGAAAAGCAATCGAGCTACTGCTGCCGCCGAGACCGCCGCAATGAGGTGCCAATCGTCGCTCTTATAGTCGTCACAATAGTCCACGATGCCACGAACTACGCCAACTTCGCAGGAGCGAGACCACGCCGCGTCGCGTATGCCGGCACCCTCCATTTCGACGGCCATTACTGAATGTTGGTCGCGTAGCTGGTCGCGAAATGCCGGATCTTTCAGAAGGGTGTCGCCGGCTCCGATTCTGCCGTAATGCACGATGGATGGCGACAGCGTGCGCCTTGGATCCGGCGGATGCTGGATTTCAACACCGTCAATCCCATGGAGAACATCGGGTGGCAGGGCACCTGGATCGATACCGAAGTGCCTCAATGCCTGATCCCTGGGAGCAATCCAACCGATATCAAACCCTGTACGCTCTGACCGTAACGCCGCGGCGGCTTGGGAGATGGTATATGATAGGCGCTGCGGGGAATCCCTGAATTGAGCGACACCCCCCGGTCGGCGCCTAATGTGATCATATTCCAAGACCGAACTGCCCAAGACAACGTCCCCGAGGCGGACGTGCTCGGCAGGCTTAGACGGGTTCGGGCACCCGCCCGCAATGCCGACCATGAGCACGATGGCCGGGGACAGGGACCTTAAGAGGTCGGTGCCGGTCACGCCTGCCCGTACGTTTCCCATCTCCGACAGGACGGCAACGACGACCTTCTTTGCCGTGCCTTGGATTTCAATATCGATCATCTTGTACATGTGAGGATCGCCGCTGACGCGAAACGGACGTCCTGTGCCGAAGACGGCTTCAACGGCCTCTCTTTCTTTCGGCAGAGCCGTCAATATTGCCAAGTCAACGCGCATGGGATCTGGCGAACGGCCGCCCGAACTATGTGCGTATCCGCCCGTCTGCGACATCGCGAATGCCTCCTGGAATGCGGGCTCGAAACACAGGCTCTCCAACTGCTGGACCGGACAGCCTCGAATCCTTTCAAGGATTCCCGATACCCGGCATACCTTCACCAGGCTCCCGTAGTCTATGTCGTCTTCCTCGCAACCGGACGGGACCACGTCACCACCCAAGGCGCTCATGTTCTGGAACACGGATGCCCCGAAATCCTTGGCATAGCTTGCGAAGTATTCGCGATTGACGATCCGGTGCAGACGGTTCTGGGTCGAGATATTGCGTGGATCGACGGGAAGCCGTTCGAGAACATGCGGAACGATGAACGCTTCCTGCCCCAGCCGCTCCGGAACGTCGATCCAGGCGCGCTCGAATTCCTTGTCGGTCATAGCCTCCGGCCGCTTCCGGCGGAAATCCTGTAGAACCCCCTCTGAGCGGATTTGCTCTCGCCATCCCGTGGCGATATCTTTGGTGGCGCTTCTTGTACGCTGTTCCCAGCCGACCAACTGTTCCGGGGACGCGGAGTAGATCGCGTGCTGTGGCGAGCCCGGTCGGTACTGCTCGATCTTTTCAAAACTGAATTCCGCGAGCGAACTGCCGCTTCCGACAAATCTGAAAACGTCGCCGATGTCAGACTCCAGAAAACGTCTCAGAACTTTGGGAGCGACTTCAGTCTCATAGAAGGATGCGGCCGGGACCAGGATGCGGGATCCCAGCATTACGGCGAAGCGCACCGCAAGGTCCATTTCGGCAGCAGCCCGCTTCCCTCGGGCGAATTCGCCTCGCTCCTCAAGGAAGTGCAGATCGAAGAAATGAAGGAAGATGGCCCGACTATGCGTAGAGCCCGGCCTTAGGACCAAGGAAGCTTGAGCTGGCTTCGATCCTGTCGACATAGATGGCGATACTGCTCTACAAGTGGCCCCAAGTCGCCCGCTAGATCGGTCACCCCCCAAGCGGACAGTTCGTCTGCATACATATTTGGAGTGCCGTTTAGCACATAAATTCGCTTCCTGTCGGCGAAAGCCACAGCTATTTCAGCGAATGTATTAGGCCCGATATAGCTTCTCATTCCATGCTTGTCGAAGTTTATGACGAGGATTCCAATGGTCCTTGGGTCTCTCACCTTCGCAATATGCGCCCGCGAAACGGCTCGCTTGAATTGATTGTAGCTGGATTGACTGCCAAGTTCCGCCGCGACATCAATATCTTCGGGAATTACCGCGCGGACTCCGTCTTCCGCGAGCAAGCGCGCAACGCGATCCATCTCGGTAGCGAAAGCCATGCTCCCGCAGATTACAAGCCTACGGTCGAAGCTCTTCCTTGTTTCGGGCGAGCTGTTCCCAGCCAGCGAGGCGACGTTCTCCATCAAACAGTTCTCCAGTGCCTGTCTCGAAAAGCCAGGCCAGCGGCTCGCGGTTCGTCACAAAGCGTAGCACGAACTCCTCCGGCATCACCACATGGCCTGACTCGATGTGAACAGGGATGTCGTCCGGATATTCAGAGAAATAGAGAGGCTGCCTCCGCTGTATGACGCGCCCGATCTCGTAGCAGGTGGTCCTGCCTACGTACCCATTTTCGCCAGTGACGACGTAAACCGCGTCGGCTGAATAAATTCGCTCAAGGGTCGCGGTCTGTATCTCAGCATCTGTCCTGTGCGCCAGGTCGGTTGTAAATCTAACGAACTGGTCACCGGATGCGATGTCTGCCCCCGAGGGAGAAGTCACCTCCAAACCTGCTGCTTCGAATATCCGCAGCGCGCTCTGCACTCTCCCGTAATTATGTCGTCGAAAACTACCGATTAGCGCAACCTTCGACAGCGGCATATTCTATCCCCGTGCCCAATTTCCACATGTCAACATCCCGTTGATCCGAAAGGAGAACATTGTCAATGTGATACGTGGACCGAAGGTAAAGGGCGCTGAGGCCGCCTTTGAAAAGCCTGCTGCAGGTACCGTTTTCGGTTGCCCTTTTGAAGCCGCAAGTCGATTAGCGCGCGCTGAAATTTGTAGGTCGCTCAATCGCGCTGTATTTACCTATTAATTCGGGTATGAACCCATTCTTTAGATCGGGCATCATACCCGAATTGGAGTCGGCATGCGTCTGATCAAGAGCCGCGATGTCCCTGCCATGACTGGCCTCACGGCCGACCAACTACGGGAGTGGACGGTCCGCAGAGATCTCGTAAGACCGGATATCCCGGCGCAAAAACGCGGTAGCCAGGCGCAGTTTTCCTAGAAGAGCCTGCTTGTCCTACGCCTCGCCTCTGTCCTTAGAACTCGGTTTCATGTCGAACTCGAAGCCCACCGGGAATTGCTGCAGGATCTCCGCGGGACCCTCGACCGGGTATCCTTTCATGCCCTCTGGGGCGGGAGCCTGGTCGTCTATGGCGATTCCTACGGCCGAGTTAGTGACACCCAGACAGGCCACGACAAGGGAAGGCGCGGACGCAATTGTGCTACGGCTCGACCCTCACTTGGCGGTGCTGTCGCAGGGGCTTGGTTTGCCTGAGCCGATTGCCCAGCTTACTCTCTTCCCTGTCCTTGGGCTCAAGATGCCCTCTGACTTGAACCGAGCCGAACTTCACGGACTCGAAGGCAAGCGAACCAAAACCTCCGCTTGGAGGAACGATGATCATGAACACTCTTAACGTGCTCCAAACTGAGTTGGGAAACCTAGGCTACAGCGCCGAGGTGATGATCCGCGACTATACGTTCGCCGATGTCCTTTCCCCGCGCGGAGAGGCGCGACAGGTGGCGCTTGCCGTCTTTACCCAGGTGCCAGAATCCTATCGTGGGTTGTCTCAGACGAGGGAAGTCTGCACGAGCACCGCGCACTGGGCACGCCCATAGCCGATGCGGAGGGCTCCGCAGAGCGACGGGGTGCGCAGAGCCGACATTACATCGATCTGCCATCTCGCGAATTGCCTACTTGCCATGTACATGATTGATAACCGCTTTTCCGGTTATTGGCGACGCGCACCGGAGTCATCCTCCAGCAACTGCGTCCCCACATTCGCGACACGATTCGGCAGTCCGGGATTGTGCATGCCACTGATCGACGTCAGCCTTTCCTGGAGGCGGCCATTGGGTGAGATCCCACTGCGCAAATCGGAAAACGCGGTGTCAAAACGGGAAGGCAACATGGGAACTACGAGACAGCGACGACGGCTAGGAACGAGAAGAGAAAGCCGTTGCGTCGGCTGCGAGACCCGAAGTCCAGATCAAGCGGCACAAACTGAGCGACCGCACAGCAAAGGATCGACGACTTGTTCCACCCCGTCGACGAGGGCGAGCTCGTGGAACCGCTCCGCTCGGACCCGAGACCGACGAGATTGGCAGGTATGCCGTGCGGCATATGCGCGCGAGCCAATCAGTCACGTCCCCACTCATAAGAATGCCTATTGACGTCGAAGTCAGTGTTCACTATTCGTTCCGAGCATGAAAACCGCCGCGCACCTCATACGCTGACCGTTCCGAGCCCGCACTCTGCGGGCATATCCGAACGAGTCCGCAGGTGCAGTAGTGAAAAGCCTTACATACCAGCCGAACGAAGCCCTCGAAGCCGCGCTCTGTCGCGCGCAATCGAATGCCTTCTTGCCGCGGGGAACCGTCCGATGCCAGGGACCGCCCGCCTTTCGGACACAGCTCGCGCGCGACCTTGGTTGTCTCCTCGACGTTGACGACGAAGTCGACGCCTGGTCGTGCCTTCCGGCAGCCCTCAGTTCGAAAGGAGATGCGCACATTCCAGACTTCCTTATCAAGCGCGGCCGCCGGCACACGCTTGTCGACGCCGGGCCGGGGCCGGGACATCCCTGGCTCTGCAGCGCGGCTCGGGAGCGCGGTAGCGACTACCAAGCATGGCCAAAGTCTGCCATTCGCGACGGGGTCCGCCTCTCCAACGCCAAGGATTTGCTGAGATACGCTCGACGGGAATGCCCCTTGGGTGACCGGATTCGGTTGCTTGGCGCGTTGGATGAGGCCGGCTCGCTGTCCGTGGGGGAATGCCTACCCGCCTTCCGCGAAACCCGCCCGATGGCGGGGCTGGCGTCCTTGGTCCTGCAGCGCTTCGTCGAGGTCGAGCTCGACCAGGCCAGAATAGGTCCGGAAACGGCCGTTCGCCGCCGCCGGGACTGATGCATTGGGTGGCGACGCCAACCCTCCACACCACATTTCAAACTGGAATCTAGCTATGAAGAAAATGTCACCCCGCCTACGTGGCAAGCTCTTTTCGAAGCCGGCGCGCTTCGTCGCATACTGCGGTTTAATGCGCGTTTTGCGAACTCAGCGCACCTTCCTCAAGGGCGGTCCCGGCGTCTTCGTCCTTATCGTGCCCCATGAGAACAGTGTCGAATTCTACGAGGACGCCTGCAGATTTCCTGCCTTCGGGGAGAGCCTTGGCGGAGGATTCAGCGCAAACCACGAACGTACCGACATCGTGGCCTTGAAACCGACGCGCGGCAAACGGGCGGCGCCATACGATCTCCTCGATGCGTCCGCCACGAAGGACCGACTGTTGGTGGTGACAACGTCGCGTGATCTTCTGTTAGAGGGCTTTGACAGGTTCGCTGATGCGGTTCTGGACATCAAGCCGCCGGACCCTCGCCATGTGCTTGCGGCCGCAACGGTTTGTCACGGCATGCAAATGAGCACGGAGCAGGCGGAAGCGATCGCCGCTGCGCCGCTCAAGGCCATCTCTGCGGTGTGGCGAACAGGTCGCCCATTCGACCGAGTCCTCAAGATGCTCCATGCCGCGACAAGCCCGGAAGCGGTCGGGCCCGTCATGGATGCCGCGCAGCCGTACCTAGCCGATCTCCCCGGGCTGGGCGAGGCAGCCGAATGGGGCAGGGAACTCGCGACCGACTTGTTGGATTGGAAAGCTGGCCGTATCCGATGGGCGGATGTTGACAAGGGTGTCCTGCTTTCGGGGCCGCCAGGATGCGGGAAGACCATGTTCGCTAAGGCGTTGGCTCGGACCTGCGGCGTCCACCTGGTTGTCGGATCCCTGGCCCAGTGGCAAGCGCGAGGCCATCTCGGCGATCTGTTGAAGGCGATGAGAGGGGCGTTCGACGAGGCCAAGAAGAATGCTCCTTCGGTCCTCTTCATCGATGAGATTGATTCCGTGGGAGACCGAACCCGGTTCCGCGGCGACAATGCCGCTTATAGCCGGGAAGTTGTGAATGGCCTGTTGGAATGCATGGACGGCGCGACGGGCAGGGAAGGTGTGGTTGTCGTCGGGGCGACGAACTTCCCGGACATGATCGACATGGCGGTCAGACGGCCAGGCCGTCTGGACAGGCATATCGAGATTCCGTTGCCGGACGCCGAGGCGCGGAAGGAGATCCTTCGTTTCCATCTCGGAGGGAAACTTGAGGATAGCGATCGGGCGCTGGTGGCCGATCGGACGGAAGGCTGGACCGGAGCCCGCCTCGAACAACTGGTCCGTGACGCGCGCCGTCGCGCGAGGCGCGCCAGGCGGGAGATCAGTCGCGACGATCTCCAGTCACAGCTCCCTGGGCTTGTTGCCGTGCCCGAAGCCGTGTTGCGACGCGCCGCAATTCATGAAGCAGGTCACGTGGTCGTCGGGCTTGAGCTGGACACCGGAGACCTGGTCTACGTGGAAATCAAGGATACCTTCGATCCGTCCAGAGGCGAGCGGCAAAGGGGTGGCGGGGCGAGGTTCGATCGACCCTTGCTGGCTGAAAGGACCAGACAGCAGTTCCTCGACCTGATCGCGATCGCACTCGCCGGACTGGCCGCGGAGCAGGTCGTGCTCGGACAAAGATCTGGCGGCGGAGGGGGAGGGACGGGGTGCGACCTTCATAAAGCCACTCTGCTGGCGCTGCAGTTCGAGGCTTCATACGGGTTGGGAAGCGGGCTGACGTACCTTTCGGGAACAACCGATCAGGAACTGCTCGTCACGTTGCACATGGACCAGGATCTCAGGAAGCGGGTGGAAGGAGTCCTGACCGCTGAGTTCGCTCGTGCCAAGAGCCTGCTCGAGGCCAAGCCGACGGAGCTGGCCAGAATCGCGGACAGTCTTTTTGCGAAAAGAAGATTGCTGGCCGATGAAGTGCGCGCGCTTGCAGGAATGGACGCTCCGACTGTGCAAGGCATTGCGAGCCCAAGCGCGTTGGATTGCCTTATGATTGGTTTCGGAATCGGGAAAACATTTCCCGACATTCGGCTGCATCCTTAAACGAATATGTCCTAAGTCACGGCAGTTGGCACGTGGGCCGGGCATCAGTTTTGGTGCGCCGTAGTTTCAACAAGGATAAATGTGGAGATTTATTGATGGACGGTTCGAAGGCATTGGACGAAGCCACGCAGGAGCTTAAGCAGGTTACCCAGCCAGGAGACGCCGCCGCAACCACACCGACGCAGCGGAATGGCCGCCAGTCCGGCCCGGCGAAAACCGATGAGCAGTCAATCGACTACGACAGCCTCGGGATCCCAAAAGCTGCGGTGCCCGCGTTCGAAGAGGCCCGGGAGATGTTCGCGTCTCTCGGCCGGAAGAGGACCGACGAGGTCTTCGCCTGCGGAGAGATGCTCGCGAAGGTGCGTGGCAAGGCGCCCAGCCAGGAGTCGTTCGAACGCTGGTCCAAGCAGGCATGCCGGCTAACCCGGCGAGGGGCCGGCAACTATATCGCGGTTCACAACAATCTGCGTGCCCATCGGAAGATTCTGGTCGGTTGCGGCATGCCTGCCGCCGCCATGTACGCGCTGGCGACTGCAGAGGACGAAGCCATCGCTTCCGTGGTTGCCGATCTGAAGGCGGGCAAACGGCCAACCGTTCGCGAGATCAAGGCCTTGGTTTCCGGCGAAACCCATGGCGCGCAGCCGTGTCCTGCCGACATCGCAGGGGCCGACGGCCTGAAAGCCTTGGCTCGCGCGAAAGTCCAAAATGGAGTGCCGGTCCTTATCGAACGGCTTCGCGGCATGCTCAGCCATATCGAGGAGGCTCTCGTGCCCCATTTCGAGGGCAAGAAGGTTGCCAAGGGAGCTCTGGTCGAGAAGCTGGAGCATCCGGCGCGCCGCGCCCGGGCTGAACTGCAGAGCCTGGCAGTCTTCGTCGAGCCGAACGCAGAAGCTAGCAGCAACTGGATAGTGCATCCGGCGCATTTTCCGCATGGAAGCCAGTGGGAGGCGGTTTCCCAAGTTCTCTTCAAGCTTGGCGGACGCGAGGATTGGCCCGACGCGAGCGACCTCGGCGGATGGCTTGTCAGGGACGTTGTTCCCGCTATCGAATTCGCCGTTGGAGCAAGGCTCTCAAAGGATGGCTCTACAAGGTAAAAATGGAGCCCCGCCCGATGACGTGTGCGAGCAACAGCGACCAAACGATGCGTGGCTTGCAATGTCCTGATTCGAATTTCGGACGACTATCCTCGCAACCGCGCCATGATCGCGGCCCCACATGGATGGGCTGTCGCCGGCCTATGACATCGTTCCGGACCGCAGGTGGCGCTACCTGTGCTAGTATGCGGATCGGGGACGAAGGTCGGCTGGTGCCTTCTTTGGCTTGAGCCCCATCCATGAGGTTCGGCGCATGCCCGTCTCCGGTGCCTCGCAGCGGTCGGAGAGCTCGAAACCGCAGTAGAACTATGTCTCAGGCTCCTACGCTGGCGAAGGCGCCAGATGGCCCCTTCGCCAGCGCGAGTCAGCGGGAAAAGGTCAGCCCGCTCGCCGCAACGCCTGACGCCACGCCCGAACCGCAAGCAGCAGGCCGGTTTCGTCGTTGAGTTCTTCCTGGAAAAGTCGAATTAAGTTAGAGGCAACGTTTTCGGCTTCTGGCGCCCCAGGCTGGATATGGCCCTCTTGGCAAAGCTGGTCGAAAATCGACTTCAGGCGTTCCAGTCACTTGGGACAGGCTGGGTCCAGGTTGAGGCGATCAATCATCTGGCCTCCCGCGGGCGCACGCTGAGGCACGGCAGCGTCAGGCGCAGCACCTCAGGTGCTGGCTCGGTGCCTCTAAAGACCTTACGCCGGCTCTCGCCGATCCTGTCATAAGGTTTCGTTTCATTGGCACTTCCCAGGTTTCTTCCATGGGATTGAAAAGCCCGGGTAATTCAAAATGAGCATGGATTCTAAGGAAATCATGGACGTCGATGGAGACGACGGGGATCCCATACACAATCGCGGTCGCCGCGATCGCAAGGTCCTGGCTTGGTCCTCGCCGATGATTCTGGGGTGAGGGCACCCACAAATGCCTCAGCTCCGGGACCGTGGTCATCGATGCGTACATCCGTGCAACTGAGGCATCCATAACGAGGAAGATCATATCGGTTTCTAGCACTTCGTTCAGCCAGCGTGAGAGGTCGTGGGCGCGGCTTGGGTTTCTCGACCGCAGAGATTCAATGCCCCGTTGCAGCTCGAAAACGGCGCCAAACGGGATTGCAAGCCGATGTCGCGACATCGCCCAGTCTGCCCAGGTAAGGACATGTCGGTTCGGTCTCTTTTTTGTGAACTCGCTCAGCACATTTGTGTCGAGAAGAAACATTCCGGTGGGCTCCTTTGCGGCTAGGATTGCTTTATGATGCGCGAGGCCTAAATCAGAACCACCGGCGAATAGTAAACGCGGTCAACTGGAGCGTGCATTGGCGAGCGGCGGGGCAAGTGGCGGTCGTACTGAACTCGGTATCTGGACCGTCAAAGAGGCGAGGACCAGGTTCAATGATTTGTTGGCAGCGGCGGCCGAACGAGGGCCGCAAGAGATTCATGACCGCCGACGACAGTTCGTGCTCCAAATGTCCAAGCTTGGGCCGAGGAAGTCCGGTCGGGATGTCTTGTTAAAGGGCGGACCGTTGGGTGATGAGACGCTTGATCTCGACTAATTGACGGCGAGCATCGCATGCTATCAGATTGGCATTAGGTAGCGCGGCCTGCCAAATTACTCATGCGGTCCGGTCTCCGAGCGTTGCTTGCCGAGAAGGGATTTCTTTCTGGACCGCTTCTAGATAGTTCGGCACGTTTTCGAACATCAGCGTGGTGGCGCCGTTGGCCAGCGGTCCGTAGACGATGTAGCTGTGGCCGGTGACCCAGCCGACATCGGTGGTGCACCAATAGATGTCGCCGTCATGGTAGTCGAAGACATATTGGTGGGTCATCGAGGCGTAGACGAGATAGCCGGCGGTGGTGTGCAGCACGCCTTTCGGCTTGCCGGTCGAGCCCGAGGTGTAGAGGAGGAACAGCGGGTCCTCGGCCTTCATCTTCTCCGGCTTGCAGTCGCCTTTCACCGAAGCGATTTCGTCGTGGTACCAGACGTCGCGGCCCGGAGCCCAGCCGACCTTGCCGCCGGTGCGTCGCACGACGACGACCTTGTTGACCATCACGAAGTTCTTGGCGGCGATGTCGATGGCCTTGTCGGTGTTGTCCTTCAGCGGGATCGGCTTGCCGCCGCGCAGGCCCTCATCGGCGGTGATGACGAAGGTCGATTCGCAGTCGACAATGCGGCCGGCCAGAGCGTCGGGCGAAAAGCCGCCGAAGACGATCGAGTGGATGGCGCCGATGCGCGTGCAGGCGAGCATCGCATAGGCGGCTTCGGGGATCATCGGCATATAGATGGTGACGCGGTCGCCCTTCTTGACGCCGTGTTTCTTCATCACATTGGCCAGCCGGCAGACGTGGTCGTAAAGCTCGTTGTAGGTGACCTTCTTGTCGTCGTAGGGGTTGTCGCCTTCCCAGATGATGGCAGTCTGGTTGCCGCGCTTCTTCAGGTGGCGGTCGATGCAATTGTAGGAGACGTTGGTCAGCCCGTCCTCGAACCATTTGATCGAGACCTTGCCGTCGAAGGAGGTGTTCTTGACCTTGCTGAAGGGCTTGAACCAGTCGATGCGCTTGCCATGCCCCAGAACTTGTCCGGATTCTTCACGCTGTCGGCGTACCATTTCAGGTAGGTGTCATTGTCGATCAGCGCGTTCTTCTTCCACGGCGGCTGGACGCGATAGTTTCGACTTTCCAAAGCAGGTTCCTCCGCACTGCAAATGATTGAGAAGCCGCTACGCGATTAGCTCGAAACCTCTCTCTTGCGGAAAATCAGGCCAGCAGAAACGGCGCCCAGCGTTGGGGCGACAATGAACAGCCATAGCTGCGAAATAGCCGTGCCGCCGACAAATATGGCGGGCCCGATGCTCCTAGCCGGATTGAGTGATCCCCCGCTAACGTTGATAAAGCAGGATATCAACACAAATAGGCAAAGCCCAATTGAGACACCGGCCAGTAGTTTGCTATCGGCGTTCGCGACCGACCCGATGATTACGGCCATGAAAATGAAAGTCGCGACGAATTCGCTGACAAAGGCAATAGCAACACTGTATTGCGCCCAACCGGTCTGTCCTAACCCAAGCGCGGCAGGGTCATATCCCCCCGTCCGACCCTTAAGAATGACAAGCAAAATGCCAGCACCAACCAGACCTCCGATAAGCTGACTTGCCACGTAGCCGACAACTTTTGCACCAGTGAACCGGTTCGCGGCCCATAGACCCAAAGTGATTGCGGGGTTGATATGACATCCTGAGACCGGACCAATCCCATAGATCAGAAAAGTCACGGTCAGTCCGAATGCTAACGAGATAGGCATTCCGCCCAAAGGCAACGCGGCGCCATTGCCAGCTAACGTGACTGACGCGCACCCCAACAAAACCAGGCATGCGGTGCCGAATGCTTCGGCTAGGTAAGCATTGTAGTTGTCTATCATAGTTAAACTTCCTTCAGTACCGAATTGCGAGATATGGTCACCAGAATGCTATGGGCGGCATGCTCGCCCTGTCGTCTCTTCGATTGGATGTCAGTCAGACCTGGAGATTGGGTCGCGTACCCCTCCACGGCCTTGCGCGTTCATAGGCCTTGGCTGCTTGCAGCACGCTGGTGTCCTCATAGGTACGACCCGCAATGTTGCACGGATCGGACTTTGGGGCGATATAACCCTACCTGCGGCACGGTTCATGCAACGCGCTTGAATTCAGGACGGCCGAGTTCTGTCATCCGGTTGAGAACTCGGACTGCGATCTTGGCTTCAGTGTTCTGATTGCCGGCGTTCCTCGCTCTGAGCTTTGGTCCTATCACGGCCTTCCATCGGCCCATCTGGGTCTCGACCCGGCTGCGTTGGTTGTAGCCGGTGGATTTTTGCCAAGCCAACCGGCCCTTGGTCTGTATCTCAGCGATGTGGCGGTCGCGAACCGATGGGGGCAGACCCGATTGCGGGCTGGGCACGGCAGTCTTTGGAGGCGGAATAACGACCTCTACGATCTCGCCGAAGCGTGTCCTCAGAAGATCACGGGTAGGCCCTCCATCATAGGCGCCATCGGCCATGAACCTGTCGACGGGGCCACTGATCTGGTCCAAAAGTCCTGGTAGCGCTGCCGGATCGCCGACATCATCGGTGGTCAATTCGGAGCAAACAATCTCACAACTGACAAGATCGGGACCAAGGTGAAGCTTGCGCCATCTTTTGCGGTTTCTCTTGGCTTTGTGCTTGTTTTCCAGCCATTCGCCCTCGCCGAAGATCTTCAAGCCCGTGCTGTCGATCACCAGATGGACCGGACCTGACGTTCTGGCTAAACCCCACCAAGCCGATTTTCAAAACGGTCTCTAAGCGCTACTGCTTGGCCTGCTCAGGAAGCATTCTTATCGGCAAGCCTTTTTTGCGTCGGAAGCCCGACAAGAGTGTCGGAAGCCCGACAAAAAGGGACAGGGGGCCAGGCCGCCTTTCTGGAGAACCGGTGCAGCGCAGGTGTATGCCAATTCGGCACGCATTTTGCTTCGATAATTCTGTCACCGGCGGACGGAATAGCCGATTTCCGATCGCCCGCAGGGAGCGGTTCGTGACGAAGCGCTTCTTGCGGCAGCCATGACAGGCGTATCCGCCGGATAGAGTCAGTGGAGGCAGATTGTTGCAGTGCACGACATACCACTGTCACATCAGCCCCAATGTGCTGTCGCGGGCGGTGTACCTGAATTGAGCAATTTCAACGTGATACAGGATTTCTGGACAGTCGACCTTTCCAGATAATCATTGAGCTTTTCGGGAAAGTGTCCAGCCACCTATTCGGCGCGCGCCCTTACTACCTCCTGCCGCCACAGCTCGCGCTCCCGCCGATGCGCTTGCCCATCGCCACCAGGTTGAGCCGGCTCGTATGATGGCAGCCCGTGGTCAGGCAATGGATATCGGCCTCATGCCCCAGCGCCAGCATCTTGCCGATGGTGTCGATCTTCAGCGGATAGGCGATCTCGGGAAGCTTGAACATCCCGGCCGATATAGGGTGGCACCAGAAACGAAAAAAGCCCCGCCCGGCCGGAGCCAAGCGGGGCGCGCCTTGAGAGGGCGAAACAGATCTACATGCCGCGCAGGACTCGCCAGATATCGGTCCAGTAGTAGGTGACCACCGAGCCGAGCGAAGCGAAGGCGATGCCGGTGACGCCGAGTGCACCCATGCCCATTAGCTTCCAGCGCGTCACCTCGGCGCCTGCGAGGAAGACCCAGACGGGCAGCGTGATACCGAAGACGAGGATCGGCAGCACCCACTTCTTCAGGAAGAGGCCAATGGCGACGGACATCAGCAGTCCCTCAACACGCCGTGGTGGAGGAAGCCGTGGAAGCCGGGCACGCCGATCGACCCGGCACCGGCCCCGCAGGTGTTGCCGACCTTGTCGACATGCACTGTTTCGCCGACTGTGCCATGCCGGCACCAGCAGCGATGCTCGGTGTCGGCAGGCTTGTCGCAATTGTTGGCGCGGCTGTCGATGTGCCACCACGACGTCTTGTTAATGATGCCTTCCCTGGAATAGGGAACGACGCAGACGATCGACTTCCCATCATATCCCTTCGGGCCAGATCTCGCCTCGAGGAGGGCTCCGACGGTTTCATCCGAGCGATGCGCAGCGCAAGGCCATCGCCGAAGGCGCGCATATCTATCTCGAACTGTTGCACTTCCGAGGCCCTTTGGCGCCAAGTCTTCTAATGGTCATGAGCGAGCCCTCCGATACGGACAATTTCCGTTTGTGGTGGAGGGCTCAGACCAACGGCCCATACCAGCCGAAGTCGGACGAGTCGCCGCGCCCGGTGACCGTCGAAGAACGCGGCCGGAAAATCGTGGCCGAGCATCTCAATGTCGGCGCCGAGAGGGTGACGGACGGCGCCAGCTTCATCGAAGACCTCGGCGCCGACAGCCTCGACCTCGTCGAACTCGTCATGACCTTCGAAGAGGAGTTCGGCATCGAGATCGCGGACAGCGATGCCGAGACGATCCTGACGTTTGGCGAGGCGGTCAAGTACATCGATGGAAAGGCCAGCAACCGTGGCTGACGTGACCGGCCCGATCTCCTCGCTGCCTGGAAGCGGGCACGACTCCCGGACGGGACGATGTGCGACGACCATCCGGATCGCCCCGCCGTCGCTCGCATCCAAGGCGAGACCGACAGCTTCGGCTCTGAGATGAACGACATGTGCGAGGAGTGCCTCGCCGCCTACCGCGAGGAGATGAAGAACGCCGATTGGTCCGGCACTTGCGACTGGTGCAAGACCCGCAAGCCACGCCTGCGGCCACGCCGCGACTACGAAGTGGGCATGTCCGGGCGCGTCTACGACGTCTGGGACGACTGCACCAAGCGCGTCGAAGATGAAGCCCGCGCGGAACTCGACTCTTACGGCGATGACTTGGACGACTGCGAAAACGACGAGGATTATGATGGCTGAGTACATGCATCTGATTGGCGCCGAAGAGGTGCGCAGCGCCGGCAACGCGATGTCGGGTGCCGCAAGCGAGATGCGCGGCGCGGCATCCTCGATCGACAGCGCCTTCGAACGCCATCACCGGTTTCTCGACGACTGGCTTCAGCGTTTCGAAGCCGCGATGGAGCGCGCCGAACGTGGGTTCGGCTACGCCATGCGAGCGCGAAAAGGCGCGGGGCTGCACCATGGCTGAAGCGATACGCGCATGGTCGCCACAGCAGGCCGCCGCACTCGACGCCGTCGCGCACTGGTACGGCAGCGGGTTGGAACAAGAAACAGGAAAGTTCAGAAGGAGAGATCGCTATGGCCGGTTCACTTAACCGCGTGATGTTGATTGGAAATTTGGGGGCGGACCCGGAGATCCGCAGGCTCAACAGCGGTGATCCGGTGGTCAACATCCGGATCGCTACATCGGAGAGCTGGCGCGACAAAAACAGCGGTGAGCGTAAAGAATGGCGTAACGTGTTGATTTTCAACGAAAATATCGCCAAGCTCGCGGAGCAATACCTCAAGAAAGGCATGAAGGTCTATCTCGAGGGCCAGCTGCAAACCCGCAAGTGGCAGGATCAGGGTGGCGCCGATCGGTATACGACAGAGATCGTCCTGCAGAGGTTCCGGGGCGAGCTTCAGATGCTCGATACCAGGAATGGCGGTGATGGCGATCGCAGTGACGATCGCGGCGGACGGCAGGAAAACCGATCAAGTGGTGGTGGCCGCGGTGGTGGCGACTTCGGCAGCAGCGGGCAGGGTGGTAGCGGCGCTGGCCGACGGTCGAACAGTGACCTTGACGACGACATACCTTTCAGTCCGGAGTGGCGCTGATGGCTGGCGCCGGGGAGCTGAAGCCGTGCCCGTTCTGCGAAGGGCAAAAACCGAAGCTCGGTATCGTGCGCGACGGCTATCGCGTGCAGTGCACATCCTGTGGCAGCGCTGGCGCACCAGAATTCCACGGTCCTCCGTCAATTGCTTCGTCGAAGGATCGCGCCATCGCAGCCTGGAACCGTCGCGCCACCCGCGCACCACGGAATACTGCTTGGTTGATCGAGCGCAAGGATGGCATCGGCAAGTATGGCAGCCCTTACACCCAGCCGCACTGGTACGCCGAAAGCGAAGATGGCGGCTGGCACTGGTGGACGCCCGACGCCAACGAGGCGAAGCAGTTCGCATCGAAGGCTGAGGCCGAAGCTTTCCCCGCCTACCAGATGATTGCGACCGATCCTGCTATCAGCGTGACAGATCACGTCGACGAGTTGGCACCAGCACCAGGAGAGGCAGACGAGTTGGTGTCGCGGCTGAATGTTCGCGCGGCGCACCTGGATAGTCTGCCACGTTTTGACGTACCGCTGGGAGACGTTGAACGCGAAGCTACCGCTGCAATCGCCGCCCTGACGGAGGAGCGGGATGTGCTGGCCTCCAAACTGGACCAAGCCGTCAACACCACGCAGCCGATGATCATCAGTCGAGTCGAGGATATCCGAGCAAAGACGTTCGAGCGCCAATATCGGCAGGCCCTCAAAGACCATGCAACAGCTATGGCCGAGATCACCCGTCTACAAGCCGAGTTGGCTGCGGCGCGTGACGCCGACCTGTTCTGGGACGATGACAATCCCGAAGAGAGTTACCGCGATGTCGAGGACATCTTCTGCGAGATAGGCGAAGCGGCAGCATTCCTGCTGGTTCGCCGGGCGAAGTCGCTGCCAGAGGCGTGGGTGAGCGGAGTTCTTGATGCCGAAAGCAACGCTTGGATCATCACGTATCACGACAGCAAGGAAGCCGCTCTCCCGTCTACACGACGGTGAGCAACCTTCTCACTAATCCTGTTTATGCCGGTGCTTACGCCTTTGGCCGAACCGGAAGTCGGACGATAATCGAAAATGGCCGCAAGCGAATCGTGCGCGGGCGGCGCAAAGCTCGCTCAGATTGGGCAGTCTTGCTCGTTGACCATCACGAAGGCTATTTGTCCCTGGGCAGACTTTGAAAGGAACCAACGGCTGATCGCTGACAATGCCAACGGCAAGGGCATGATGGTGCGCGGGCCGGTGCGCAAGGGGGAGGCTTTGCTTGTCGGCTATAATGGCGCCAAGGGTGATGTCGGCCGCTATACGTGTGACGCGACCCGGAGCAATCCTGACGGTGACCCCTGTATCTCGTTTGGCGCATTGCGGGTCGACGAGGCGGTGGGAGTCGAGATCGTGCGGTTGCTGCAACCGCTCGGCGTTGAAGCGGCCATCCAGGCGATCGCGCAGCGCGAGCATCAGTCTGGCGAAAAACAGCGGCAGATCGAGTTGGCTCTCGAACAGGCGCGTTACGAGGCGACACGGTCGACCCCGAGAATCGTCTGGTTGCTCACGAACTCGAGCGGCGGTGGAATGGCTTTGCGACGCGGGCGCGCCGACAGTATTACCCGCCTGGCGGTAAGAAAGAACCGGCGGGGTCAAACGCGGTGGACCGTCGAGCCTGAGACGGTGGAGTTGATCCGCGCCTGCGCACGAATGATGCCTGACAAGGCTATTGCTGGCATGCTCAACCGAGCAGGAAAGCGGACAGGTCGATCAAATGGCTGGACACAGTCGCGAGTGCGGGGCTTCCGCAACACGCACGACATCGCCGTCTACAGGGATGGCGAATGGGCCGAGCGCGGCGAAGTCACGTTGACCGAGGCCGCCAGGATGCTCAATCTGAGCCCCGCGACGGTCCTTCGTCAGATTCGTGCCGGCATCATCCCCGCCGAGCAATATTGCAAAGGCTCATCTTGGGTCATCAAACGACGGAATATCGAAGATTCTATGATCGCCGCCCTGCCAATGCAACAACAAATGAATCTGGTCACCCTCGACGTCTGCCACGACCTCGCGCAACACGACCCGCATGATACGCTTACGCGTGACGGCAGTGGCCGCCGGATGATGCCAGGCGGCCTCCACCAGTTCGGCCCCCATTTGCAACAGGCGCTGGCGCTCCTCGGCGCTCAAAGCGGCCGGTCGCTGTCGGAGCAGGACCTCCAGTTCTTCCTCGAGTGCCTGTACGGTCGCATCTGATCGAGCCCGCCGGCCCGTGCCTCAACGGGCCGTCATCATCAAATCCGGATCAAAACACCTTTGTCTTTCAATAACGTAGCGAGATGGGCATTATGACGTGGGACCAGGTCCGGTGGCGGCGTTGAGCTTCATGACGGCGGTCGACGATCCGTCGCGGTTCCGCCGCTCGCGCGATGTCGCGGCGTACTTCGGGCTGACATCGCGGCGCTGGCAGTCAGGCACCTCGATCGACGTCCAGGGCCGCATCTCGAAGGCCGGCGATGGCGATGTGCTGCGTGCGTGCAAATTCCGAGGGAAGTCGCCCCCCGATTCCGAGATGATGTCGCCCCTCGTTCCGAGAATTAACCGCCCGCTGATTCCGAAATGATGCCGCCCCCTGGTGGCGGTGTTTGGGCCGGGTGCTCTGCTGGTGGAATGTTTCTTCTTTTGGGTTGTCCAGGGAAGGAACGAAATGCCTGCCGAGAGAGTGACCATGCGGTGTGTCCGCGAGATTTTGAGATATCGATTTGAAGAGGGCCTTGGCCACAAGGCGATCTCATACCGTGTGGGCGCAGCGCCCTCGACGGTGCGCGAAACGCTTCGCCGGGCGGAGGCTGCCGGCCTGGCCTGGCCGTTAGGGGATGAGATCACGGACGCGGTCCTGGAGGCTGCGCTCTACAAGGCGAACGGGACGAAGACGGGGCACCGCCGCAGCGTGGAGCCGGACTGGGCTTACGTGCATCGCGAGTTGAAGCGCAAGCATGTGACGCTGCAGATCCTTTGGGACGAATACATCGAGCGTCACCCCGATGGTTACCGTTACAGCCGTTATTGTGATCTTTACAGAGGCTGGGCATCCAACCTGCCGGTGACGATGCGGCAGAACCATGCCGCTGGCGACAAACTCTTCGTCGACTACGCCGGCGACACTGTGACCGTGGTCGTCGACCGGCTGAAGGGCAAGACGCGGCAGCGGTGGAGTTGTAGGTGATGTGCATGAACCGGCGTCTACCGCCTCCTCACAAGAAGATACTATGACAACGCCGCTGCGGAACTTATGACTGGATCGGTGAGGGTCTCGTGTGATCACCGTAATCCTCCGCTGCGCGGAAGTCGTCGCAGCTCCGCGCCCCCCAGAACCCTTCTGCCCACAAGCACTACTGCTTATTGCAGATACCCGATTTCATTTCCAAGACCTCAAGCTTGACGAGTTTGCCCGAAAGCGAGAAGTCGCCATAGTCCATCGCGAGGTCGCGTGTAATGCCAGTCTCGTGCAACTTGAAGCTAAGGCGCATTTGTGGCATTTCCTCGCCGCCCTTCCCGCTGTCGTCGAAATAGGCCATTTCGATCGGCCAGATGCGACCCCTTGCCAGCTTGGCAAGAGCCGGCACCTCAGGATCTTTTTGGTCGATTTGGGCGTTCTTGCCGATCAGAATGCTCGTGGTCATGGCCTTGACGCCGTCGTCTGCGCCGTCGAACTGTCTAGTCTCATAAAAGGTCTCGCCGGCATCGGCACGGTTCACTAGGTCAAGTATATGCTGTGTCGGAAACTGTGTTGGGCCGATGTCGAAATCCTGCTGCTCCGGCTTTTCCAGCCTGACAGTGACGTTCTGGCCCTCGCGTTTCGCCGTCCCTCGCACCTCTTTCTGGAGTGCCTGGTCGACATAGGTTTTAGTCATGAACGAGAAGGACTTGCTGTCGGCATCCTCGAAGGTCGTCATTTGCTGGTCAGTCAGCCCGCCTGCTGTGTCTGAATCGATACGTGTCACAATGCGGGTATTAGTTGTATAGCCTAGGCAGACAGAGCCATTGAACTCGTAAATCATACGGCCCGTTACGCCGCTAATCCCTGATCTCTCAGATGCTTTGACCAGCGCAAGATCGTAAACAGCACGATGAGGCAACGGAAGGCGCGCTGCTGAGGCGGTGCCCGACAGCGCAAAGACACAAAGGGCGACGATAGGAAGGGCGAGCCGTGTCGAAATACGCATTCGAAACCCCCGTTTGGTTGCAACCCGGCCGGATCTGCCGTTGCCGCTCTATAGGAGGAGCAAGAGCCGCGCCAACTGCGTAGGAGGAGCTCAGAAAATCTGTTTTGCATTTTATTCAACGGCTTAACTGAGAGTGCGGCGGCACGCCGGCCGAACATCACCGTGTCGCGGATGCGGCAACCCGACACTTCGTGGCGCGGTGTTTAGCATCTTGACGAGGTGGTGATTTTGTCAGGAGGCGCAAACTGTGCATTAGCAAAGACCCACAGTACACGCCGCAAGGGTGAGGACGGGTTGATGTGATTGGAAGGAGGATTCTTCGCCAAAAGGATCCCGCCATGCCAACCACGGTTCACACCGCCCTCATTGAGACCCTAAGCCGTCATTTTGCGCTGCGCAATTCGCGCCTGGAAACACTCGCGGTTCTGATCATCGGCCTGGTTCAGGGCCGCACAGTCAATCTCAGTCATGTGGCAAGCCAATTCCCGGGAGCAGCGCAGCACGGGTCGAAGTACCGCCGCCTGCAGCGCTTCTTCCAGTTGATCCGGCTGGATCAGGCGCTCGTCGCGCAGGTCGTCGTGCGCATGCTGAACCTGTCGCGGCCCAAATGCCTAGCGCTCGACCGCACCAACTGGAAAGTCGGCTCCAAGGACATCAACATTCTCATGCTCGCCATCGTGACGCGGCGCTTCCGGGTGCCGCTGCTTTGGACCGTGCTCGACCACCAGGGCAACAGCAACAGCGGCCAGCGCATCGAACTGATGCAGCGTTATCTGAGCCTGTTCGGCGCGGCCTCGATCGAACTGCTGCTTGCCGATCGCGAGTTCATTGGCGCTGGCTGGATCAAATTCCTGATGGAAAACAAGGTTCCGTTCGCCATTCGCGTCAAGGTCGGCCAGTGCGTCGCCCTGACCGACGGACGGCTCTGGACAATCAACTCCCTCTTGCGAAAGCGCCGCAAGAGCCGCGCCATCTCGACCCTCAAGGCCAGCCTGCCGGACGCAACCGCCACTCTGTCGTTCGCGGCCAAATGGATCGATGGCAGAAAGGGCCAGGAGGGCGAATGGCTAGTCGTCATGACCAACAACCCAAACGCCAAGGCCGCAATCCATGCCTACAAGAACCGTTGGGCCGTCGAATGCCTGTTCGCCGACGCCAAGACACGCGGCTTCAACATCGAAGACACAAGAATGACCGCACCCGACAAGATCGACACTCTCACCGCCATTCTCGCCATCGCCATCACCTGGGCCTATCGATGCGCAACCCAGACCATGGGCATGAAGGCCATCAAACGCAAAGTACACGGCTGACGCGAGAAATCCTGGTTCCGCATCGGCCTCGACGCTCTAAGGGCATGGATCAGTTTCTCTCCACAACTCGCTATCGACGCATGGGCCAAACCCTTCCCTAAACGAGCTATGGCGGAAACTGGGTGATGACGGTTTGAGGAGAGCGGCGTATCGAGGCGGGTGATGAAGCCTACCAGAACCTCTCAAGGAGAGCGATACGCCATGAACGAGACTACCAATGTTTTGCGTCTTCGTCAGCCCGACGAAATTGAGGATCCCCTGACGGATGTGCTGCGCACCGGGGCGCGCAAATTGCTGGCGCAGGCGATCGAGATCGAGGCCGAGACGTTTCTAGCCGAGATGCGGGATCTCAAGCTCGCCGACGGCCGTGCCCGGATTGTGCGGCATGGTCACGGCCCGGAGCGGAGCATCCAGACGGGGATCGGGCCAGTGCCAGTCAGCCGGGTGAAGATCCGGGATCGCGGCGCGAATGGCGAGGTTGATCGGCTCCGGCTGGTGGGAAGCCACAACTGGACCACCGCAGGGACGGGATACAACCGCGACGCTAGCCTGATCTTTTATGACCGCGACATCGCGAAGTTCTATCAGGACATCTTCCTCTACGACTGGAATCGAATCGGCCCGGCCAAGGTCGACGAGTCCTTGCCGATGCCGATAATCGTGACTGCGGCCAATGACACAACGCCACATCCTGGCTACGCTGCGGTTCCGCTTTCCGAAATCCTGGGACGTTGATCAATAGGATTTGTTTCGGTCGAGTCAAACGATGTCGAGCGCATAAGCGCACGGCTCATCGACACTTTAGCAAGATTACGAATCCATTAGTCTCCAAGCGGTTCCAAGGGTGCTACTTGGAACGTAGTCCTGCTGCCAACCGTATTGTCGGCACTAACGAGAAGGCCGAGGCCGCCAGCCATTGTGAGGAGGCGTTAGGCCGCAGGATACGCGGCTACCGTTGCCTGTGCCTTATGGCACTAACCGTTGCCGATGATCTTGCTGGCGAAAGCAACGCCATCCGCCATCAGAAACATAGTCAGAGCGATAAAGATCCGGAGCATCAGGTAGCTCATCGTAGCATCCTCCTTTGGAACGCTACCAGAAAATGTAGGTCTACGGCCTGACGCCATCCATCTAGACGACGAGGATTGGGAGCGGTTCATCCAGCCGATCGAAAAGCTGCGGACCGCCCTGTGGGCCCGACCGCCGTCGATCTTGGATGCCTGCGGCCTCCCTGTCGAGGCGGAGGTTGCGGAGAGACAGGCGGCCCATCGGCGGACCGAGGAAGAGCGTGCGGCGGAAGCGCAGCATCGCGCCGAGGAAGAAGCCAATGCCCGCGAAGCCGAAGTCGGGAAGGTCGTGCGCGCTGCCATGGGGACGGATGCCATCACATGGATGTCGACGCCTCTGGAAGGCCTCGCGGGCCTATCTCCGGCGGAAGCCGCCAGACGCTCGAAGGACGGCGTATGGAAGGTCATCGCGGCGCTTGATCGATGGCGGGACGAGCGCGCCGCCGATGCCCGTCGGCTCGAGCAGCGCGAGCAGAGCCTATCCAAGCTTCGGAATGCTGCACGGGAGAGCTTCGGACGGCCCGATTTCGCAGATTTGTGGATAAGACAGCCTTGCAAGGGATTGGCCGGAAAGAGGCCCGAGGATATCTGCGTCGACGACCGATCTCTCGAAAAGTGCCTCGAATTCCTTCCTGGCAAGAAGGCCCGCCGCGCCTGACTGCGGAGACGGTGCAGCCGCCTCGGGAATACGTTCGCCTCGAGGCTGTGAAAAGCGGGCATGACAAAAGGTTTCGCAACCGCAGCCCTCTCTTGCGTCGTAAGATTCATGCCGATCTTCAAATAAGGAACGGATTTATGGATCGAGAACCCGTCGACATTCAGCAGGCGCACCGTGCTTACATCGCTGCCATTGAGCGGCTGCAACTCGTCGCGCATTATCTCGACCGCGCTCATATGGGGCGATCGGCAACCGATTCGGAATTGGCAGACATCCATGATCGGCGCAAAGCGAAAGAGACGGCGCTCCGCAAGATCTGTACGTGGCCTTGTCCAGACTTCGCAACGCTGCGCAGCAAGGCAAAGATCCTGCACGGAATACTGATGAGCGGCGAGACGCTGGGAGGGAACGAACAGAAGGCCTTGGTGCAGTCGATCTTGCAGATGGATAAAGCCACATCTGTCCGATTCGAATAATCCGTGGCTGCTTTACGCGTGGCATTCTCTTTCGCCTGATGCGAAGGCCGTATGGCGGCTCAAGCGCCGAGCCATCCGTAGGTGCCCTGTGACAACTTGGAGCCCATACGCTACCACGTCAGAACGACTCAGGAGGGTGTTATGGCTTCGTTTTCCCAGGAACAGCTGCAAGCCATTGCGGATGCACTTGCGGATACTTCAGAGGGATTGAGAGGCCCCGAAATTGGTCACCTTCTGACGAGCTGTCATATTGAGGATACTGATCCCGCCATCACGAAGAGACATCGTCTCTATAACGCCTTCGCCCATGAGCAGAATACGCGCCGCGATCGCACTCGCATCATGGGGTTCATCCGGAAGGCCATGAAGCCGGCGCGGTTCGCCCGCGAGCCTGAACGCTTCGAGCCAATGCGTGCGAACCTCAACCGGGCGCTTGCGTTCACGGGGCTTTCGGTCGCCGCTTCCGGCGAGCTGTCGAAGGCAGAAAAGGTCGAGACGCTCGGGCAAGCGGAGCGGCGGGCACGGGAACTCCGGGAAGATCTCGCGTCGCGAGGCGTGCATCCGGATGTCATGAGGTTCTGTCGGCAAGAGCTGCTGCAGGACAACTATTTCCACGCCGTGCTCGAAGCGGTGAAAAGCATCGCCGCCAAGGTGCGGTCCCGCACCGGGCTCGACGACGATGGCGCCGTGCTCGTCGACAGGGCGTTTTCGGGGATGCCTCCGATGCTGGCAATCAACGCCCTCGCGACCAAGAGCGAGCAGGACGAGCAGAAGGGCTTCGGCAATCTGCTGAAAGGGACGTTCGGGATGTTCCGCAATCCCACCGCACACGAGGCTCGGATAAACTGGACGATGTCGAAGGAGGATGCGGAGGACTTGCTGTCGCTTGTCTCGTTGATTCACCGTCGTCTGGACGCTGCCAGCATGCCACCGCGAGCATGATGCTTCAGGCAACTGCGGCAGTTGACGCCGCCGTGTATGTTCTATATTTGTTCCCGCCACCATGAAACAGGCATCGCTCCTCATACGCTGATCGCGCACCGCCGCTGCACCCTCGCAGCGGCCGATCATTCTTGCGTATGCGTAGGAGCGTCCCGTGACCGCCCACCTCGAAATCGAACCCGACCAGCTCGCGTCCGTCCGCGCCGATGCCGCGCGTCTTCATTTTCATCCACGCGGAACCGTTCGTTGCGGCGGCGCGCCTCTGTTCAGGAACCAAGCCGCGCGTGACCTCGGATGTCTGCTCGACGTCGACCCGGCGGTGGTCGAATGGTTATGTCTTCCGCTCGTACTGAATCGACAGGGCGACAGCCACATTCCGGATTTCCTTGTGGTTCGGGAGGAGGGGACTTCGATCGTCGATGCAGTGTCGGAAACCAGTCGTCTGGAGCCATGGATCGAGAATGCTGCCGCTGAGGCGGGCTATCGATATGACGTCCAATCGACGGTTATTGCAGGGCACAGGCTGGCCAATTCCATGGACCTGCTTCGGTATGCCCGTTGGCACTGTCCGTTGGGCGACCGGGTTCGCGTCCTGGCGGCGTTGGACGAGCACGGCTCTCTCACTGTCGCCGAATGCCTGACGGCCTTCCACGAGACGGTCCCGATAGCGGGGCTTTCGTCGCTGGTCCTGCGACGTTTCGTCGAGATCGATCTCGACGAAACCAGGATCGGACCTGAGACAGCGGTTCGCCGCATCCGCAGCTGAACGTTGCTTTCGAACATCATCGCTGCTGCGCCCCAGAGTGCGCCGAGCCATCAAAGTCAGGACATCCAATGAAACGCCTGTCGAAAGCGCTGAGCGCGAAGCTCGCCTTGAACGCGACGCGGTTCGCCGCTTATTGCTCGGTAATGCGGGCACTCCGGGACCAACGGGACTTCCTGTCGGGAGGACCGGCCGTAATCGTCCTGATCGCGCCGAGGGAAGAGGACGTGGATATTTACGAGGGCGCGTCCAAATTCCCGGCAAAGGGGGAATCGCTTATCACCGGAAGCGTGTACGATCGCGACCGGACGCTCGTCATGACGGTCGAACCGGATGGGCGAAAAAAGTCCGAACGGTTCGACCTCCTCGGGATCACGGGTTCCAACGACCGCATCGTCGTCGTTACGCATTCCCGCGACCTTCTCGCGGAAAACGTTGACGCGGTTGCAGATGCTGTGCTGGTGCTTCCGGCCATCCAGCCCCGATATCTCAAGGCGGCCGCCCGTTTCTGCCGCAACCAAATCCTGTCGGACGAGGATGCTTCATTCCTGGCGACGGTCCCTCTGCATGTTCTCGCCGCAATCTGGCGCAAGGGCAGGGCGCTGAACAAGGTCTTGCAAGCGGCTCGCGCCACCATGGTCGCTCCAAAGTCGAGCGTAGGGCAGGGACCGACATTGGACGACCTCCATGGACTGGGCGCCGCTGCCGCCTGGGGAAGGGAGCTTGCCGTCGACTTAGTGGACTGGCGAGCAGGCAAGATCGGGTGGTCGGAAGTCGACAGGGGAATCCTGCTCAGCGGGCCGCCGGGGTCGGGCAAGACGATGTTCGCCGCGGCTCTCGCGCGAACCTGCGGAGTCCATCTTGTGTTGGGTTCGCTGGCGCGCTGGCAGGCAATGGGCCACTTGGGAGATCTTTTGAAGGCGATGAGAGGGGCGTTCGCGGAAGGCATGAAGAACGCGCCCTCGATCGTGCTCATTGACGAGATCGACTCAGTTGGAGACAGGCAGGCCTTTTCCGGGCCAAACGCACAATATAGCCGGGAGGTCGTCAATGGCCTGCTGGAGTGTCTCGATGGATCCGGCGGCCGGGAAGGCGTCGTCGTGGTCGGCGCGACTAACTTTCCCCACATGCTGGATGCGGCGCTGACTCGCCCGGGCCGCCTCGACAGGCATGTGAACATTCCGCTGCCGGACATGATGGGACGACGAGGAATTCTTGGTTGGCATCTAGCCAAAGCGTCGTCTTCTCTGGACCTGACTTCCGTAGCCGCTCGCACGGACGGCTGGACAGGGGCGGCCCTGGAACAGCTCGCCAGGCAGGCGCGTCGCCGTGCGCGCCGTGCGCGGCGCGACCTCGAAACCGCGGACTTGCTCGCCGAGTTGCCTGAACTCATGTCTCTCCCTGAAGCCTTGCTGTGGCGAAACGCGATCCACGAGGCAGGCCACGTGGTCGTCGGCCTGGCGCTTGTCGTCGGCGATTTCAGGAGCGTGGAGATCATCGACACCTTCGACCCGACAGGCGAAACCACGCAACGGGGAGGAGGGGCTCGTTTCGACGAGCGGCTCTTTCCGGAACGGACGAAGGCCGGATTCCTCGACCGGATCGCCGTCGCGCTTGCAGGACTCGCAGCCGAGGAGGCTGTGTTCGGTTCGAGGTCCGCCAGAGGCGGGGGAAGGAAAGGTTCGGACCTTCACATCGCCACGGTGACCGCCCTGGAGGTGGAAGCCGCGTACGGGCTGGGTGGAGGCTTCACGTTCCTGTCGGGAGCAAGCGAGGAGGAACTGCTCGTGACGCTGCACATGAACGGCGACCTGCGGTTTCGGGTTGAGAAACTGCTTGCTGATGAATTCCAGCGTGCGAAGATCCTGATCGAGACCAGGCGCGAGGAGCTTCACTGGCATTGCGAAGGCCCTGCTGCAAAAGCGAAGGCTGTCAGGATCCGAAGTGGACGAACTGATCGATATTCAACATCGGTCTGGCCGTCAGGAGTCGACCATTGGCCTATCCGATCATATCAGCACATGAGGCGAGGAACTTTCGGGGCAGGCTCCTGGGGCTCTCCCGATGCATCGACATCCAATCTCCAATCTGGAAGCAGGCGGACTGTCGGCAAAAGCTCAAGCTTTCCGGTTGTCCGCTGGTCAAACCCATCGCGAACCGGACGAATCCGCCAGTCGCCTGAATCCAACATTTCTGGAAATTTTGGTGATATTGCCCCGGCTGCCTTGCGATGGCTGTTAAGCCTGATCCGAAGAGACCATCAACGTTGCCTTCACCCGCTCTCTCCGAGGTAGCGATGCAACAGAACCGTGTTATGAGTGGTTATCACTTAAAACACGTGGCGGAGTTCCGCCCAGAAGGGAGATTATGTCCAGTATCGATGGCGGTATTTACGATTTACTCGGGATATTCGCCGTACTTGCCCTCGTCGCCGCCAATGGTTTCTTTGTCGCGGCCGAATTTTCACTTGTGGCCGTTCGTCGCAGCCGCGTCACCGAATTGGTAAATGCTGGCAGGCTTAATGCAGTTGCCCTGAAGCGCGCCGTCGACAACCTTGATGCCAATCTGGCGGCAACACAGCTTGGCATCACCATATCTTCCCTCGCGCTCGGATGGATCGGCGAACCTGCTCTCGCCCACCTGATTGAACCCTTGCTGAGCATGTTACCGGGGTCCCTTGCTACAGTTGGCTCGCATGCCATCGCGGTAGCCATTTCCTTCGTCATCATCACGGCACTTCACATCGTGCTTGGTGAATTGGCGCCCAAGAGCTTGGCGCTCCAGCGCAGTGAAGGTACAGCTCTCTGGGTGGTCCGCCCTCTCGGGCTGTTTCTATTCCTGTTGCGCCCCGCAATCGTCGGTCTAAACGGCCTCGGTAATCTTGTGCTGCGCCTTTGCGGACTGCGGCCGGGTACGGGCGAGGAGTCCTTGCATTCGCCCGAGGAGCTTAAACTGCTTGTCGCCGCCAGCCAGGAGGCCGGGCTGCTGCACCAGGCACAGCAGGAACTGGTCGAACGCGTCTTCAACATTGGCGACCGCCGCATTGCCGATATCATGACACCGCGTCGCGATGTCGACTGGATCGATGCCGATGACAGCATGGACGAGATTTTGCGAGCGGTCCGGGACTGCAGCCATGAGCAGCTTCTGGTCGGACGTGGCGGGGTGGACGAACCCCTAGGTATGATCCTCAAGAAGGACCTCCTCGACCAGGTGCTCGATGGCAAAACTCTCGATCCAATGGCCGTCATCCGCCAGCCCGTAATCGTCCACGAAGGAACGCCGATTTTCCGCGTGCTTGACCAGTTCAAGAAGGCACCAGTGCGGCTGGCCATCGTCATTGACGAATACGGCAGCCTGGAGGGCGTCGTCACCCAAACCGACCTGCTTGAAGCCATTGCTGGCGACCTGCCGGACGTGGAGGGCGAGACTCCTGACATCGTCGAGCGCGATGACGGCTCCCTGCTGATCGACGGCATGATGCTGGCGCACGATGCCTTTGCCCGCCTTGGCTTCCGATCTGGATTGGCAGAAGGCGATTTCCACACCATCGCCGGATTCGCCTTGTCCCAGCTTGGGCATCTTCCGGAAGTTGGCGAACAGTTTGATTACGAAGGATGGCACTTCGAAATCCTCGACATGGACGGAAGGCGCATCGACAAGCTGCTTGTGCGCCGCGAGGCCGCTACATCCACTGCTGCAGCCATTTGAGGCCGAAGGCGCCGGGTGCCAGTATGCCCGTCGCCCACAGGATCGCCGAACTGATATTGGCGATTTGGAAGGTCAGCGCGGGCATCTCGCAGATGCCCGCGACCAGCGGCACGGAAGCGCGCAACGGGCCCGAGAAACGGCCGATGAATACGCCCGGCCCGCCCCAGAGTTCGAAGAACCGATGGCCGCGTGGCAAAAGGTTGGGGTAGCGCATCAGCGGCCAGTAGTTCGAAACGCTGTGTCCCAACTTGGTGCCGATCCAGAAGGACAGCCAGTCGCCCATGAAGGCGCCGACAATGGCCGCCAGCCACAACGGCCAGAAGGCGATGCCGCTTTCGCCGATCAGGAAGCCGACGCCGAGCAGGATGACGGTCGCGGGAAGCAGCAGCGAAATTAACGCCAGCGATTCCCCGAAGGCCAGCACAAGCACCAGCGGCACACCCCATGCTTCGTGTTCGCGAATGAAGGCGACCGTCGCCTGCGTGATCTCGGTGAGGCTCATTCCGTGTCTTTCCGCCTTGCTTCGAGGTTGGCAGCCCAGCCGTGAAGCACCGCGCCTTGCGTGGGTGACAGCTTTGGCGTGTCGATGCGCGACTGTCTTTCAGAGGCGGCCCTTCGAAGCAAGCTTCCATGTCGGCGCGGCATCGGGAACAGCGTTGGCTCCGGTAAGTGTCGATTTACGCTAATTGCGCGCAATTCGAGGAGTGGGGGTTTCCGCGTATTAACCTCTCACATCAAGGGACCTCCACGACGTGGCCAAAGTGACAAACTGAGCTGGCTGTCCCGAAGTCGCAGCATTTGAATTGCGGCTTGCAACAACCACAGGGTCTTGATCCCGCCCTGTCATTTTTTTGCACAGCTGTCGTCCGGAACGACGAAATGCCCTGTCGTCCCGGACCTGAAGCGAACATGCCCTGCTCGATCTGACAGGGCATGTTCGAACGTCCCGTCACATCATGCGCTTGATGTCGGCATAAGCGCCGTCCGTCTTCAGCGTCACGGTGACTTCGGCATCGGTCCGATTGCGCCAGAACCAGCCATGGTTGCCGTCGAAAGCGGCTTCGAGCACGCCTTCGCTGTCCGCCACGCCACGGCCCTTCTCGTAGCTGATCGTCTTCCCGCCGCCGTCACCGTGCATGTCGAAATTCACGGCAGCTCCGTTGGCCGTCCATGAATAGGCCGCCTTGGCTCCGATCGTCATCGCAAGCTTGACTTCCGCGCCTTCGCCCGGTTTCAGCGTAACCGATATTTCGTCGGTGCGTCCCGCGGGTGCTGACTGGGCCGTGGCGGAACCGATCACCAGTTCGGCGAAGACGCGTCCGAGCAGGCTCGATTCCTGGTCGGGAGCGGCGGGCGCAGGGGCTTCGCCCCGCTGACCACCGACACGGTCTCGTTCCACCTCGTCAGCGAGTTGGGTTTTGATCTCGCCCATCTCGGTGAGATTGAGTGCCCGCCCGATGCCAGTCGGATCGATGGCATATTCGGCAGGCAGCACGATGGTTACGAGGATGGCAGCAGCTGCGACGATGGCGATGGCAGTCGAGCGGAGAAGCTGTCTGGAGGTCGGCAGTTCGGCGCGGGTTGGAATGTCGGTGTTGTACATGGGAGAAGTCCTTTTCTTGACGTTCAGGAAACAAACAAGCCAGTGAGCTGATATCCGATCAGCACGAACCCGGCGGTCATCATGACTGTGTTGGCGGCATAGGCGTGACGCCAGAAACTGTCGGTCCGCCGCCAGTAGCCCATGACGATCAGGATGGCGGCGAGCGCGAGAAGTTGGCCGATTTCGACGCCGACATTGAAGGCGAGCAGGTTGGGCACCAGGCCATCGGGCGAGATGTCGTATTCGATGATCTTGGTCGACAGGCCGAAGCCGTGGAAGAAGCCGAAGATCAGGGTCGCGACCTTGGTGTTCGGCTGGAAGCCAAGCCACCGCTGGAAAGCGCCCATGTTGTCGAGCGCCTTGTAGACGACCGACAGACCGATGATAGCGTCGATGACGTAGCTGTTGATGCCAACGTTGAAATAGACGCCAAGCAGCATGGTCATGGAATGGCCGAGCGCGAACAGGCTGACATAGATGCCGATGTGCTTCATCCGGTAGAGGAAGAAAATCACGCCGAACAGAAACAGGATGTGATCGTATCCCGTCACCATGTGCTTGGCGCCGAGATAGATGAAGGGCAAGAGATTGATGCCCGAAATCTCCTGGATGTAGCCCTTGTCGCCTGCGGCGACCGCATGGGCGAAGGCCGCTCCGGCCAGGAGGGGCAGGATCAGGAGAGCGAGCAACATGGGAACGGCGGGCCGCCAGCGCGCGCAAGGCGAGCATGGCGGGCCCTGATAGCAGGGTCCTTGCATGAGAATTCCAATCTTCGTCGTTGAGGGTAGCCGCACGAGCGGCCGCGATCATCCGGCGAGGATAGGTCGCGGAGGGCGATCGAGCCGGGAGCTTGCTTCCGGCTCGGGGAAGGACGGCGGACAAATCACCCAGTTCCGCCCAGTCGCAGGGACGGCCGGCGCGAAGTCCAGAAGCGTGTTCGCCGTCTCGTGCGAGTGGTCGGCCGGATTGTGGCCATGGGAATGGCCAGGCCCCTGATCCTCGGTCGCACCGTCATCGTGGACGTGCCCGTGAGTCTCGATCTGTCCCGCCAGTTTGGCGTGACGGGCGGCCTCGGCGGCGACAAGCGCGATGGGATCGTGCGAGACCGAACTGCCCGCAGGCGAGAGCAGCATGCCGAGCGTCATCGCGAAAGCGACGACGAGGCGAAAGGCTGCGCTATGGACCCAGTTCGGCATGCTTGGCGATTATTCTCTAAAATCTTAACGAGTGGTTACGTGCACCGGAATCGGAGCCAGTTTGAGGCTTGTATATCCCCTCCAGGAGGATAGTATCAAGAGATGAGCGAACAACCTCACGTCCACGAAACCCATCCCGAGATCGTCAAGCGGCTGAAGCGAGCCGATGGCCATCTCAAGAGCATCATCGAGATGATCGAGGCGGGTCGGCCCTGCCTCGATGTCGCCCAGCAGCTTCATGCGGTCGAGAAGGCGGTCTGCCAGGCGAAGCGGACGCTGATCCAGGACCATCTCGACCATTGCCTTGAAGACGTCGTTGGACCGCTGGCGCGCGAGCAACGCCGCTCGATCGACGAGTTCAAGGAAATCACCAAGTACCTGTGAGCATCCCCATGATGGGCAAGATACGCGACTGGTTCGGCTTCGGCCCTATGACGCAGGGCTTCGGCGGGCATGGACATGATCATGGCGAGGGCGGTCATGGCCACACGCACGGCGTCATCGATCCGACGATCGCGACGACCGACCGGGGCATCTGGGCCATAAAATGGTCATTCGTCATACTGGCCATCACGGCAGCGCTTCAGCTCGTCGTCGTATTCCTGTCCGGCAGCGTGGCGCTGCTGGCAGACACAATCCACAATGTCGGCGACGCGGTCACCGCCATACCGCTGTGGATCGCCTTCGTGCTGGCTCGCCGAAAACCCAGCATGACATTTACCTACGGCCTGGGTCGAGTCGAGGACCTTGCCGGAATCCTGATCGTCCTCATCATTCTCTTCAGCGCCATCGTCGCTGGTTACGAGGCGATCGACAGGTTGATCAATCCACGGCCGATCGCGTTTCTCGGCTGGGTCGCCATGGCTGGCATCATCGGTTTCATTGGGAACGAAGCCGTTGCGGTGTTCCGTATCCGTGTGGGCCGCGAGATGAACAGCGCGGCGCTGATCGCGGACGGGTACCACGCACGTACCGACGGGTTCACGAGCTTGGCGGTTGTCCTGGGCGCCATCGGCGTATGGCTTGGCTTCCCGCTGGCCGATCCGGTCATCGGGCTCTTGATTACGGTGGCCATCTTCGCGATCGTCTGGCAGTCTTCGAAGGCGGTGCTCACGCGCATGCTTGACGGCGTTGAGCCTGGCATCGTCGATGAAATCCATCATGCCGCCGAACACGTGCCCGGCATCGAGCGTGTCCAAAGCGTGCGGGCGCGCTGGATCGGCCACCGCCTGCATGCCGACGTTGCCATCAGCGTCGCGGACGCGGCGACGGCCAAGGACGTCCTTGGCGTCATCGAAGCACTCAAGGGGGGAACTGTTCGCCCACCTGCCGGCGCTGGCCGAAGCGAATGTCCGCCTGGAAAGCCCGGCCGGGTCGGACAAGGGCACGCAAACGTCTCATGCCCACGGTCATCATGCGCCGGCGCCTTTCAAGGTTGCGTGCGATCTGGCCGCTGGGACATTGGAAATCGTCGGCACCGCTGCGGGTGAGCGGATGCGCCTCACCGTCGATCGGCATGCCGATGATTTGACCGCCAGGTGATTATCGAGCGCCCCAACGGGCCGGAGACGCTTCGCCTCGAACCCGTCGCCGACAATCATCATCGCCTTGAAAGCAAGGTAGCCCCTGCCGAACCCCATGAATTCCAGGCGAGGCTGGTCTTGGCCGCGAAAGATCGTGAGCAGGTGCTGCCGTTCAAGATGGCCGAGCCGGAAGGCCACCATCACTGAGATCGGGGCCGCCATTCAATCGCCACGGATCAACGACCCGTCGCTCCTCCAAGAAGAAAGACATATGCTGCAAGTCCTCGCCAATCGCACCTACCGCCATTTGTTTCTTGCCCAAGTCATCGCCCTAGTCGGCACCGGCCTCGCCACCGTCGCGCTCGGACTTCTGGCCTACGACCTCGCCGGGGCCAGTGTCGGCGAAGTGCTTGGGACGGCGCTCGCCATCAAGATGATCGCCTATGTCGGCGTAGCGCCTGTGGCGGCAGCGTTCGCCGAGCGCCTTCCGCGCCGGACGATGCTGGTCTCGCTCGATCTAATACGGGCGGCGGTGGCATTGGCACTGCCCTTCGTGACGCAGATATGGGAAATCTATGTCCTGATCTTCGTGCTGCAATCGGCCTCGGCGGCGTTCACGCCGACCTTCCAGGCGACCATTCCCGACGTGCTGCCGGACGAGAAGGAATACACCCGGGCCCTGTCCCTTTCGCGGCTCGCCTACGATCTGGAGAGCGTCGTCAGTCCGATGCTGGCGGCGGCGCTGCTGACCGTCATCAGCTTCCACAGCCTGTTCGCAGGCACGGTTGTCGGCTTCCTCGCTTCGGCCGCGCTCGTCGTCTCGGTCGTGCTCCCAAGCCCGAAGGCGACCGAGCGCCGAGGCATCTACGACCGCACCACGCGCGGCCTGCGCATCTATCTCGCCACGCCACGTCTGCGTGGCCTGCTGGCGCTCAATCTCGCGGTCGCCGCCGCGAGCGCGATGGTCATCGTCAACACCGTAGTGCTGGTGCAGGCGGAGTTCGGCCTGACGCAGCGCGCCACGGCGTTCGCCCTTGCGGCCTTCGGCAGCGGGTCGATGATCGCGGCGCTCCTCCTGCCGCGGCTGCTCGAGAACATACCTGATCGGACCGCCATGCTCGTCGGCTCCGTCATCCTGATCGCCGGACTGTTCATTGGCACGCTGGTTCCCGGTTTCGGGCTGCTGCTGCCGCTCTGGTTTGCACTCGGTCTCGGCTATTCGCTGGCGCAGACGCCGTCCGGCCGCCTGCTGCGCCGATCCTCGCAGCCTGAAGACCGTCCGTTGCTGTTCGCGGCGCAGTTCGCGCTGTCGCACCCCTGCTGGCTGATCACCTATCCCGTTGCCGGCTAGGTGCAAAGGCAGGTTTGCCTTTCACCTTCGCAACGCTCGGGCTGATCGCCGCAGTCGCCGTGTTCGTCGCGACGCGGCTATGGCCCGCTCACGACCCCGACGCGATCGAGCACGTCCATGATGCGCTCGACCCCGGCCACCCGCATCTTGCGGATGCCGCACCCGTCGGAAGTGGCCACAGGCACGCTCACGCCTATGTCATCGACGGCCATCACACCGAATGGCCTCGCCTCGCATGACGCGCCTGCTCAAATCGGTATCTCGCGATGCCTTTCAGTGACTGATCTCGCCCTCTATTCTGGGCTGTTTGCCGTCGCTTTCGCCGCCGCGACCATCCTGCCCGATGCAGTCGGAGGCTGCGCTCGTCGGGCTGCTGCTGGGCGGGTCCTTTCCAGCGGGAATCCTGATCCTGGTGGCCAGCGCCGGAAACGTGCTTGGTTCCGTCGTCAACTGGGGAATCGGGCTTGGCGTCGAACGGCTCCGCGACCGCCCGTGGTTTCCCGCAAGTCCCGCGATGCTCGGACGTGCCATGAAATGGTACCGTCGCTATGGAAAATGGTCGCTGCTGCTGAGCTGGGTGCCCGTGATCGGCGATCCGCTGACCGTCGTGGCGGGTGCCCTGCGCGAACCGTTCTGGAGTTTCCTTATGCTGGTGGCGATAGCCAAGACCTTGCGTTACGTCGTGCTGACGGCGGCCACGCTGAGCTGGATCTAGCCGATGTATATGTTCCAGCACCTGGTCGCGATCCAGCGCGAAATCTACCTGGCCTTCGCCGACCGGATCGGGGGCTTCGCGAAGACGGGCGACTGGGCGGTCCTTGCCGCCTACCTTCCGATGGGAATTGTCTTCGGCGCTGTCCACGCGATGACCCCCGGCCACAGCAAGGCAGTCCTTGCGACTTACCTGACCGGATCGACGGCCTCGCTTCCGAGGGCGCTGCTCGTGACACTGGTGCTGTCCTTCACCCATGTCACCACATCCGTCATCATCGCGCTGCTGTCGCTGCCGCTGGTCTCGGTGGCGCTCGGCAGCGTGGGCCGCGCGCCGCTGCTGGAAGACATCAGCCGGGGCCTGCTCGGCGTGATCGGCCTCTGGATGCTGTGGCAAGCCTTTCGACGGGAGCACGACGACCACGGCAGCCGTCAAGGCTCGATGGTCGGTTTCATGGCGGGCCTGATCCCGTGCCCGCTGACGCTGTTCGTCATGACGTTCGCGATCTCGCGCGGCGTCCCTCAGGCAGGCGTTGCCTTCGCCGTGACGATGATGCTGGGGGTGGCGTGCACGCTCTCTGTCGTAGACCTGGCGGCCGTGGTCTTCCGCCAGCAGCTTCTTCGGCTTCTCGAAACACGGCCACGCGTCGTGGATGCCGTCACAAGGGCTATTCAAATTCTGGCGGGACTTGTCCTGGTCATCGTCGCGTGGAACGCGATCATCGCGAAGTGAGCATGGGGACGCACTTGAGAGGTCCTCGAGGCGCGGTCGAGCCGCATCGTTGCCAAGTCGCGCAACGTATTTTGTGCCTGTTACTGACCGTCCCGCCGTTCCTCCGGCGGTCGAACCTTGCGAAACATCGCGAGCAGGAGGATGTCGTAGACAATCTTCAAGGCGCCTGCGATGAGCAGCGGCCAGCCGAAGCCTGAAGCAGCCAGCAGCGAGCCAGCCACGACAGGACTGGCCGCAGCCGCGAGGCTGCGCGGGACGGCGGTGACGCTCGCGGCGGCCGCCCGCTCGCCGGGTGTCACCACCGCCATGACATAAGAGGTGCGGGTCGGCACATCCATCTGTGACAAGGCGCTGCGGATCAGCAGGAGCACAATGACCGGACCGAGGCTGTGCATGAAGGGAATGAGTGCAAGGCAAAGGCTCGACGGCAGATGTGTGAACACCATCGTGTTCACGAGCCCGATTCGTTTGGCGATTTGCACGGCCACCAGATAGGACGCTGCCGAGAGGACGCCTGTAAAGAAGAAGATCGCGCCTGTCGCGGCGAGCGATAGGCCGAACTGTTGGAAAAGCCACAGAGCCAGCAATGACTGAACCACCAGGCCGCCTGCAAAGGCGTCGAGGCTGAAAAGCGCAGCGAGCGTCAGGACGATGCTCCGAGATTTGCGCAATGGCTCAGCCGGCTCCGCACCGACGTCGAGTGGTTCCTGCGGCAGCCGCCTATACAGAAGCAGCGCTCCGAACCCCAAGGCTGCATAGAGGAGGAAGGCGATCTGAAGCGCCTGCCTTATCTCCAGTCCGACAACCTGCCGAAGTATGTCAGGCGCGGCGGCAGCCAGAGCGCCGACGGCTCCGACAAGTGAACCGACCATGCTGTAGCGTGCGAAGAGCGCGGTGCGGTCGCGATCGGTGACGCTGTGAGCGAGTTGCGCGTGTTCCAGCGGCAGAAACACGCTGACATCGCCCGAGGACGGATTCAGCGTTCCGACGAACGCGATCGCTAGCAGCGGCCAGAAGTCCCTTACCAGCGCGAAGCTGATCCCTGTGGCGATCATCAAGACAGCCGCTGCGATCAAGAGCGATCTGCGGGAGAAGAGGTGCGCCACGAACCCGACGGACAAGGTAAGCGCTGCGGAACCCGCTAGCGTCGCTGAAGTCAGGATTCCGATCTGGAAGGCATTGAAGCCTAGCACGGCTAGATAGGCAGGAAGGAGGAGACTGACGAGTCCGTCACCAAACGCCCGCAAGCCTCTCGAAGCCAGCAGATAGGTAGCTGCCGGCCCAGCACCAGAAGGAAGGAGCGCAAACCTCCGGTTCGTAACCCTTTCGACAAGTGGATTAGCCGAACTCTGAACCGCCAAACCTGCCTCCTGCCCAGAGAACGGTTGCGTTGATTGCGTTGCTCAGATCGATCCTGTCGCGAGACCATAAAGCAGGCCAAGAATCGAGCACGCGGCGAGCACTTGGATGACTCCTATCTTGAAGCGGAATACCGCCAGCATCGCACCAAGCGTCAGGACCAGCGACGGGAAGTTCAATGAGGCGAACACTGGCACGCCCAGCTTCATCCCAAGCAGGCTGACGTCATGCAGCTCTCGGAACAGCACGTGAAGCGCGAACCACACCGCCAGGTTCAAGATCACGCCGACCACCGCTGCGGTAATGGCCGACAGCGCTGCCGACAGTGCCTTGTTGCTGCGCATGGTCTCCATGAACGGCGCGCCGAGGAAAATCCATAGGAAGCACGGGACGAAGGTGACCCACGTCGTCAGCAAGCCGCCGAGCGTTCCGGCGACGAGCGGGCTGAGCGCTCCGGGCGCCCGGTACGCTCCCATGAAGCCGACGAACTGGGTGACCATGATCAAAGGGCCGGGCGTGGTCTCGGCCATGCCGAGGCCGTCCAGCATTTCTCCTGGCTTGAGCCACCCGTAGTGCTCAACTCCTTGCTGGGCGACATAGGCGAGCACCGCATAGGCTCCGCCGAAGGTCACCATCGCCATCTTTGAGAAGAAGATGGCGATGTCCGTGAAGACATTGCCCTGCCCGAGCAGGAACAGCAGTCCCAGGACGGGCACGAACCACAGCAGGAGACACACAGCCGCGATCTTCAGCGACCAGCCGATAGATGGTCGGGCATGCACAGGCACCCCTTCGCCAAGCGCAGTATCGGCGTCGGCAACCTGCTTGCCGCCGACCTTGCCGTGGCCGTTGCCCGAGCTGAATGAAGCCCAGCCAGCGCGCGCCCCGACGAAACCGATCATACCCGCGACCAAGATGACCAGCGGAAACGGCGCCTGGAAGAAAAACAGGGCGACAAAGGCCGCCGCAGCGAGCCCGACCATGACATTGTTCTTCAACGCCCGCCTGCCGATCCGCAAGACTGCTTCGAGCACAATGGCGAGGACCGCCGCCTTCAAACCGAAGAAGAGGGCCTGAACGGCGCCGACGTTGCCGAAGATGGCGTAGATCCAGCTGAGCACCATAATGGCGATCGCGCCTGGCAACACGAACAGAATCCCGGCGACAAGACCGCCTCTGGTCTTGTGCATGAGCCAGCCGATGTAGATGGCCAGCTGCTGCGCCTCCGGTCCGGGCAGCAGCGTGCAATAGTTCAGCGCATGCAGGAACCTCGTCTCGCCGATCCAGCGCTTTTCCTCGACTATGATGCGATGCATCATGGCGATCTGGCCCGCCGGTCCGCCGAAGCTGAGCGCGGCCACGCGGGCCCACACCCGCGTAGCCTCAGCGAACGAAATGCCATGGCCGGGTGTGTCGTTTGGTCCGTTTGCCACCGTCATGGTGCTCCGTGCATTGGTCATGGGTGAGATCACCCGCGTTTCGAACGGAAATATCGGTAGAGATTGTCGAACACCGAAGCACCCGCGGCAATCCGCTGCTCATCGCTCGCGTTCGCCATGGCGATACCAGCAATCAAGCTGGCGATGCCGATGGTTTCCTCGCGACTGAACTTGGAGTCCTTGAGATCGATGTCGTGGACGACCTCGGCGATAGCCTGCAGCGCCGGATCGGCTATGCCACTGCGGCCAAGCAGCACCTCGAAGCTGCAGTGGTCTCCCTCATGTGTTATTTCGCCCTCGAACATGTCGAAGCGCAATTCGCCCTCCTTCGGCACGTATCCCTTGCCCGCCACGAAACGGATCGTTGCCTCGGCATCGATGAAGCGATGGATCAGCCAGCTGCAGGCGATGCGGTCGACATGCACGTCCCGGCGCGTGACCCAGGTCCGGCCCTTGAGCCCACCCGACTCGGCCGCCTTCTTCGGTTCCTTGGTCATGGCCTTGTCCTCTATAAGCTGGGCCTCGAGTTCGGCGATCAGTCCCTCGACCGCGAGGCGCCCGCTAGCGCCGAAGAAATCGATCGCGACGACTTCGGTGAGCCGCTTGCGCAAGCGGACGAGCTGCGAACGCGCTTCCGCATGTTTTTCCGACGTCGCCTTCGTCTTGATCCCGGCGACCAGCTCTCGTGCATTCGTGACGATCTTTGCGTATTCGGCGTCACGGGCAGCGTCGAACAACGCCCGCGCCTGAGCGTCCGACAAGCCATCGACGAGGCGCGCCTCGCATATCATGGCCTCGCCGCCACCCTCGACGATCTCCTTCAGGAGCCATTCGAAATCCTCCTGCGTCTCGGCATTGGCCGGCAGGGCGTAGACGGTGCTTTTGACTGCGACCGCGCCAATGCCTTGCAACCGTCGCCAGACCTTCACCCGGAAATAGGCGGGCTTGCTTGGCAGTTGATGGATAAGGAGCAGCCAGTGCTGTTCCTGCGATTCCCTCTCACTCATAAGTGAGCCGTATCACGAGCGTAGAAAAATGCAACACTTGTATCATATTGGATTTGAGCATAGCGTTCGCCTCCTCACGGGATGGGCCGTGAGGTCGGGCGAGGAAACTGATGCCACACCAGATCATGCCGCTGCCGTTCAAGCCGCCCCGCCTCGTCGGTCTCTCCGAAAGGATGTTGACGAGCCACTACGAAAACAACTACGGCGGTGCCGTCCGCCGCCTCAATGCCATCGAGTTGCGGCTCGACGGGCTCGACTGGGGAGCGGCGCCAGTTTTCGACATCAACGGTCTGAAGCGCGAGGATCTCGTCGCCGCCAATTCAGCGATCCTGCACGAAATCTATTTCGACGGGCTCGGCGGTTCTGGCGATGCGGCTGGTGATCTTGCCGCGGCTCTGGAACGGGACTTCGGCAGCGTGGCCTCCTGGCGCGCCAAGTTCATGGCCTGTGCCAAGGCGCAGGCCGGAGGCTCAGGATGGACTCTGCTGACCTGGTCGGAGCGGCGCGACAGGCTGACGATCCAATGGGCAGCGGACCACACTAACTGTCTCGCCGGCGGTATGCCGATCCTTGCGCTCGATATGTACGAGCACGCCTATCACCTCGATTTTGGCGCCAAGGCTGGCGCCTATGTCGATGCCTTCATGAAGAACATCCATTGGGAACGGGTCGCTTCCCGCCACCGCCGCGCCGTCGCGTAGAGTGATCCTTCAACAGGATCGGCATCGGACGATACGGTTCCAGCGATCGCGCCAGAGGAACTGCGGGCGCGCCTCGATCAGGGAGAAGATCTCGTCCTGCTCGACGTCTGCCTCGCCGAGGATCTGGCAAAGCGCAGTGACATGCTGCAAGGAGCCAAGCTCCGTGCCCCGGAGAAGATCGCGGATTGGGCAGATGAGTTGCCGAAACACAGGCCGGTCATCGTCTATTGCCTTTATGGCTTCCAGGTCAGCGGCGATGCCGTTGCCGAACTGCGGCGGCGCGGCGTCGATGCAAGTGCGCTTTCGGGCGGCATCGCCGCCTGGCATGCGATCGGCGCACCCACCGTCCCTCTGATAATCGGCGAAGAAAGGACTGCGTCATGAAATGAGGCTTGAAATAACGCGCGGCGTCGGCCGGGTATCTCGCCGACGTCCTCACCAGGATCGTCAACGGCCACCCAAACAGCCAGTAGACGATCTCCTCCTCCCGTGGGCCTACATCCGCGCTCCCGAACTCAGCGCAGTGGCCTGAGAACATCGCATACGTTTGATGAGCCGCTTTCCAATCTCGACGCAGCGCTGCGCACGCAGATTCGTGTCGAGATGGCCGACTTTCATTGAGCGGCTAAAGGCCACGATGGTGTACGTCACCCACGATCAAGTTGAGGCCATGACGCTCGCCGATCAGATTGTCGTTATGAACGCGGGTCGCGTGGAGCAGATTGGATCGCCGATGGAACTGATTCGAAGCCGCGGACGCAGTTCGATTCTTCTTGCGCCGATGACGAGAGCGATGAACCATTGTTCATTATGAAATGGGCTTCGATGGCTATGCCGACGGAGTAGAGAGCCGCGAAATCCTCTGCGGAACCAAGACAGGGCAGGCCAATGACTGAATCGCAAAATCCGATGATAGCGATACGCGGGCGTGCGCATTTCAGTCCGCAATGCGCGCCTGATGAAGGAAAGCACTCGGCTCTGATGGAAGCCGCAGTTAGCATGATCCGCGAAGCTGACGAGATTCCTGCCAACTCAGATGGTTCCTTGGACATCAAGCTCGGCGCCAAGGACATGATGGCCGGGTTGCCTCCCATGATGCTTGGGACCGACCAACTCATGGGAGCCGTCCAAACCGCGCGCGAGATGGGCATGGTCAGCTTTGCGGCCCAATTCCTGAAGCAGGCCCGCAGCCAATCAGCCGAGGCGGGACATCATGAGTTCGACCAGCAAATCGAAGACCATGCGACTTGGCTGTCATGGGCCACGGAATACGAGAAAGACAACGGAGCGGGGAGCCTCGTCGACCGCAGCCACCCCGTCTTCGCGAAGGTAGATAGGATGGATAAACGGGCGCAGGAAATTCTGGCTAACGTTTCCGGGCACTAAGATTATCGGGTTCGCGTAGAGGTACTTTCGACTCGTCTGATTCAGGAATCCCTAAGTTGGCTACTTTGCCAGTTAGGATTGCAGGCGAGAAGGATCGTTTGCCCGTCCAATACCAGTCTCAAGATTGCGCGGGAATCCTTGTCGTCATTTGCTCGCTGCAACAGCGGCGTCTTGTTGAGTCAGAAACAAGCGTTTCAGGATTCCTCGATGCGACCTGGCGACCCAGTACACTTTCTCGTCGACTGTAATTGGCGTGGCAAGCGGGCCGCCTGATGCCATTGCTCCTGGCCGTGTCATGAAAATCCTCGGATCATTCGTTGGGCAGTCGTATCCGAGAATTCTTCATTCGAGGCAACAACTTCCGCAAAAATGGAAACCCGCGAACTGACGGAACGAGATTGCTACCGAAATCGGAGCAAAAACGGTCGGCACGCAGTTGACCATAGACGGCTACGCGCATCCAGAAAGCTCGATTCTGGCGGTTCAAGGCTGACGCCTGCAACTTACGCGGGAAAACGGTGGAAATTCGCTGGCGATGGTGAAGCCTAACCAGGCAACGAAGAGGTCCCCCAGCGACCTGCTCAGGCCGACGGCATCGCCGCTCGGCCCCTTTCCTCACGTCTGGATATCGACCATTCACCGTTTGTTCATTATATTAGAGTGCGATCATAAATGGACATGCTGGTAGCTCGTACATGCCAAGGGCCCCGGCGTATCGACCCAGCGCCGGGGCCTTTTTACTTCCGCATGATCCATTCCAGCAATCCGGGGTCGACTGTCTCTATGCGGGCAAAATCACGGACCATTTGCGTCGCGTAGTCACGCCACTGGTTTTCGGGAATTTTCTCTTCGATGACTGCTTTGTGGAAGGCGCTTCGCAAGATTTCGCAATCAAGTGCGGACATCCTGAGCGGATTGGTTTTCATTTCAGCCCCCAAAGTGCACGAGAGTTAGCACAAACTCTCTTCCCCGCGTTTTGGGGTTATACGCCGTACAGCACATTTCGCGGGTCAATCCAACTAGGTTTCTCGAACAGGCAACCGCCGAAACGGATTTGTTCAACGTTGCCGAGAGCTGCGGGTGTTCCGTAGAAGCCGACATTCGCGAGGTCGCCGGTCACAGACGGTTCATGGTGGCGCCCTGATCTTTCGCGATCACATGGCCACCGTCGCCGCATCGCTGCCCGAGCCAAGACGTGAGTGTCCAGGGTCTTCCAAGCGCCGATTTGCCCGGTTAGGGTTTGCAGGGGGCGCGAACAACCGGGTGAACGAAGGCGATGATGCTGGAAAAACTGCGCGCCTGTTGGGGGTTTAGCCCTACCGTCGACAGGAACGTCGCCCTGGTCGAGGGCTTTCTCGAGGGCAGGCGCTTCGCCGCGCTGGCGCAGGAACATGGCTTGTCCACATCAAGGGTGCGCCAAATCATCGAGAAGGCCGATCGGCTCGTGGGCGGCGGCATCCTGACCAGGGTTGAGCCGTCCAGGGCCGCGCGCCGATCCGATTTCATGGTTGACTATCCTTATGTGTGGGACATGGCCCAGCTGCATCGGCTGGGTAGCGTCACTCCGCATCACTTCTTTTCCGAGTTGGAACGCGCGGGCTCGCTAGAGCGACTGGTTGAGAAGATGAAGCGGTTGCCAGGGCGCGCTCCAACAACACGCGAGCTGGCGCGCCTCGTGTGGCAGAGGGAGAGGGGCGAGAGCCCATGGCCGGCAATGAAGCGATCGGGCATCGTCGAACCAAGTTCCCCAGCCGACCATGCGGACCGCGGCCTTCAATGCAAGCTCGCGTTGGAACCGGCCTTCCTGGAATTGGTTGGGCGCGCGGCGGACACCGGCTGGAGCGAGGACGAGATAGCCTACTCGCTCATTGAACTCGCCAGCGCGCGCCTCAAGGGCGAGACGCCACTTGATCGGGATGGTGCCTCCTGAAACAGGAAATGCAGCCATATTGCCAAAACGCCAACTAGGCAGCAAGCGCCGCAGCCATCCTGCGCAACTCAGGCATCATCTGCGGCTCTTCGGGCTCAACGATCTCGGAGCCAATGTCCATCACGATGGACTTGACCAATGTTGTCTTATTCAGCGCGCTTTTCTTGACGAGTTCGTCGAACTCGTCGCCAACGCGTGGGGTTATTTTCATCGAAAGACGTTTTGACGGGGTGTCGTGCCAGCTTTTCCACTTCGCTCGATGAACCTCCGCGTTTTTGCGAAGCCGCTCAACCAAGGAATCGTCGTTTACGGACCTGTGCACGAAGTATGCGATCAGTGACTTCCGGAGGATCACGCCCGCAGAAGGATCAATCCGATAGGACGCCAGGTCCAACGTATCTATAAACGGCGCGGCCATAACCACTTCCAAGGGCCTGGAAGCAATCTCGCGAGCAACGCGGATCGCTGGCGTCGACTGCGGGGGGATAGCCACAACGGTACCACACTCGTCGCAGGTAGCCGCCATGATCTGCTTTGCCACTCCGATCCCGCTTTGGAAGGGCACATCGTGGTAATCGAAAGTCGTCGTAACGACTTTCCGGCATTTTTCGCAGAGCGCCTTGCTCCTATCTCCAGCATACCAGATTTTCATGTTAGCCTACCTTGAGGGATGTACACTTATGAAGACCGTGTCAGGGTCAACGAAGTAGAATTTTATGTACCATCCATCTCGCTTGAGGATGTGGACTTCAATGCCCTTGAACTCATGGTGTTCAGAACTCTCATGATGCGTGCCATTGCACCTGTCGATGATCGTTATCAGTTGCTCGGGGGAGATGTCGCCAGTCATCAAGGCATTCTTGTCCTCGATGCCCCCACGGGCCGCATGCTGATAAGTACCTTCCTTCAGTGCCTTGATGACGCGATACCTGACACCCTTGAAAGCCATTAGCTCACTCAATATACGAAGGTCTTCGTAAAATTCAACAAAAAAGTCACGCCGCAAACGAAAAAGGGCTTGCGTGACGCGTTACCAAACGGACAACTAATACCAACGGTCTCGGGTGCTGACTCTTTTGTGATTTTGGAGCATCTCCG
>NZ_JBWKME010000057.1:0-5030 GCF_056431085.1 Mesorhizobium waitakense
AATGCTCATGCCCTGGAACTTCAAACCAGACGCCGTCAGCTAACCGCTTACTGTTGTGCGGCATAGCGATCGGAACACCACACGTCGGGTCGATGCCCGTCCATCAGGGTCGGCACCACGATGGTGCCGCGTGTCGGAGCGGACCGATGGACGACCGCCTCCGCGCAGCGGAACACCCAGTGGTATGAATTGCTTCCCTCGATCCGCCCCCGGTCTCGTCGCAGGCGACGACCCTGGCCCGACGCAACGCCATGATCGCGTTATCGCGCTCAGCCATGAAGGCGCCCTGGGCGCGACGCAGCATGTTCATCAGGCCGCCCTGGCTGACGGCAAGACCGAAAAGGTCCGCGAACGCGCCCTGCAGCCGCTCGTAGGACAGTAAGCGATGCGCCAAGGCACCTTGCAATAGGCCGATAAACATGGAGCTTTCGCGCCATGACATTGGAACATGCAAAGGGCGATCTGGTCGCCGAGCTCAGCGGCGCCGCGCCGGCCGAAGATCGTGCAACGACGCCCGGGCGCGCGCGGCAACGAAGGCTGTGGAGCTGCACAGAGAAGCGCGCGTTGGTCGACCTGGCGAGCGCGGCGGGGCTATATTCTTCCATGGTTCGTCCTCCTGGCATGAGGATAGGCTCGACGAGCAACCCTCGTTTCAACACTGCCAGTGTAGGGCGAACCACCTCACAGCCGGCAACCAGAAAGGACATAAGGTCTTACGAAACGGGCGCGTTCTTACGATTGACCTCCACGCGAAATTTGGGTTGTGACCATGACGTTATGGCGTGCACCGACGTCAGCATCGGCTCACAGCCTCATCGATCATATGAGATAGGTCAATCCGGACCGGCGAGCCGCTTCTCGTAGAAGATCACTGCATGTCCGTGCAACATCCCTTCCGCGCAGCGCGTATATCCAGCCGTCTCATAAACTCTTTGAGCTCCTACTTGGCTCTTTGTCGTGTCGAGCTTTATCCACTTGAATCCCAGAGAAACAGCTCGCGATTCCAATTCACTAAGTATTCTCCTTCCAAGCCCTCGTCGTTGAAAGGCGGGATCGACCCGCAAACGCTTCAGCTGTGCGACATCGTTGTCAACGGGTTTCAATCCACCCATTGCAGCGAGTTGGGGGCCGATATGCGCAACTACGAAGTCTCCGCCTGACGCGATGTATACTTCCCCGACATTACGCAAATCATCCTCCCACGTTCCTTCCGGACCGCGCACACCAACTGCCTCAGAGGCGCTTCTATGCAGATGCCATACATCATCGGCATCCCCTGACTCGAACCGACGAAAGATAACTCCGTCTTGAGACATCGACCATCACCTTTTTTCGGACGTCGGACGTCAGCGCGTCTGGCGTCGTGACATGTTTTTGCCGGGGCAAATACCGCGTTAGCTTTGACGCGCCGCCATTAGCAGCCGCTGTGAAAGGACAGCTTCAACACTTTCCGAAGTCTCGACTCCGACAATTGGGCGGCCAGGTTCGATTGTATACTTTAACGCCGTACTGCGGTGCATCCGGCTAAACTGATCCAGCGCACAAACACAGGACGCTAGCAGCTTTCTAGTTTCACTGCCGTGGCGCTCGATGACGGGCAAGATGGTTGCGAACTTAGGGAAGTCCGCTTTCCCTTCTAGCCAGCTTGGCTGGAGCCCCGAGCCGCCCTTGTCTGGCGACAACCAGCGAAATACCTCCTGGATGCATCCCTGTGGATAGTATTCTGACAACCGATACACATCCATATAGAATTGCGGTTTCTGATGGAAGAGTTCTTCACCGATCAGTAGCACCGAGACCGCGACGATGCGGGCAGAGAAACGGCCGCTTGGGCCCAGCCTATCCTTGTAAGGGTTTTTTCCGTAAAATACACGAAATTGGCCAAATAGATCGGGCGACATACGTTCATAAAAACGCGCCAGAACATAATTTGCTGACTCAAGGCGCTCCACGCATACCGCAAGACATTGACGCGCGTCCACCCCGACCGTATCACGCAAAGCGAGTAGAGCGTCTATTGCCGACTGTAATTCACTCTCAATGAGTTGATGGCCAAGGCAAAAATCTCGCTCCTCGACCCCGGCCGACCCGAGGCAATATACGCGTGGATCGCTCTGCAACGGATTCGTAAGGATCATATCTTCATAGGAGAGGACATCAATGCTAGGCTGCCGCTGCCGACTTACGCGTGCAAGTTGCCTCAGTGCCTCTCCCACTGTCAACTCGGCATCAACGGAATGAAGGCCGGCAAACGCAGACATCTGATAAGCACAATTAACGAGATACTGGATATCTGTCTTAGCGACCCCGAACTCGGATTGGGGCAGATTCAGCAGCTGCGCCTCATAGTCCGTCTCCGCAATCATTGCGTTAATGCTACGCCCAAGTGCCTTAACCGCTTCACCAGGTCGTGCACTGGCTTTGATCTCCGCGATACAGTGCGGCAGCTGATCGGCGACAAAATTGCTGAGAGGCCCAAAGGGGCGTTTTCGCTCCCGGCGATCAATGCTATCGCTCTGATGAGAAAATATCCCCTGCGCCCGATAAAGCGGCTGTTCCGGCATGGAAAAGGACAACTTGGTGACCATTGACGAGCGCCCCCCGATTCACCGAAAGACAGCTTGCATTTCTGCACTTGACCCATATCTCGCCGCCGGCGAGTAATCGTGTTTTTCGAGAAGGTCAGTTCGTTTGTCTGTTATTCTGCTATCGTTGTACGCGACCCGCTCAAGCACATTGTCCGAGAAAAACAGCAGCGATATTGCGCCCGAATTGATAATGCCGGCCGCAGTTAATGAAAGCACGCCGTCGTTTGAGATGCGGACGAGTCCCGCCTTGCTTAAAAGTTCAAGCTCGCGGCCAAAGTATTTTTCAATCGACACTCCAAATTGTCCCTCGAAGCGGGAGAGCGACACCCCGCTGCTTCGCAAGGCAAACATCAATGTTCTGCGCATGAGATCGTCGTGCGACAGTACAGCACCTTTCCACACTGGTTTTTCGCCCGCTTCAACTCTAGATAGATAGCGATCTAAATCTGCTTCGTTATAGAACTGGCACTGGCTCATGTAGCCAAATCCGCCAAGCCCAAACGGAACAAGATTATTGTCGTTCCAGGAATCGTATTTGCGACGCTGTTGAACGGAGTGTGGCTGCGGCCTCTTAGTCCAGTAGAAAATCGGTCCATGTCGATAGCCAAGGCTGGTGAGGATGTGCTCCGCCATGAAATGCATTACGATGCGCTCCTTAGCTCCCGCGAATTGATATCGTCCTCTGGCCAATTGGCGAGCTATGGGATCCGTCGATTTAAACATCAATGGGAATATATTGAACTTCTCTATTCCCATGTCCAACAGGCCGATAAGTGAGTCGTACCAGCTCCGGAGCGTTTGCTCCGGCAACCCATACATCAAGTCAAGGGATAGATTCTCAGCGCCCATATCTTTAAGTAATTTTACGGTCCGGACCACCTCATCTACACCATGCCCACGGTTTAATATGCGCAAAATATTTCGATCCAGAGTTTGAACGCCAAGAACGAGGCGATTTACACCGCCACTAAGTAAAGTGGACACGCGATCCGCAGCATCATCATGCTTTACAAGTGAGGGATGCAATTCGAAACTCACTTCGGATTTCGATAAATCAAATCGCTTGTTGATTATACCAAACAGCGTTTTTAGTTGATGGTTGGTCAAAAATGAGGGGGTGCCACCCCCAAAAAAAGCAGTCTCAATAGCTTTGCCAGCGAGCGCCGCGTCTGACCAACTCATCTCTTTATCTAAGGCCGACAAATATCGTTCCACTCGCTCGGAGGATGGATTGATTTCCTTGGCGAAGTGGCAAAAGGTGCAATGCTGATTACAGAAAGGAATGTGGAAATAGAGGTCGATCGACGAGGCAATCTGAGCCAACAATTGCTCGCTACTCAGGTTGCTCATTGCCTTGAGGGGAGGATATGTACCAACGAGATAATCGTTGTGCGTGTCAAGATGCAAATTTTGCGACCTCAGCATATCTAGATTGATGTCGTACGAACGATCGATCGCAAGTTCCAAGGCCTCGGAATAGCTCGGCGCGTGCATTCTTTAGGACTCCTTAAGCTTTCGTGTGGAGGTGATGCGTGATGTGCATTCGCGCTACTACATCGGTGTTTTCTGCTTGGGCCAAGCAGTGCATTTCGATCAGCGATCCGTATTCCTCCCAGTTGATGCGGCAAAGGCTCTGGCGGGAACGCGCTCAACAGCGCAGCGTCTATGGCATTGATTTAGATCAATCGAGGAGGTTTCATTTGAACTATTGCGGCGACTGGGAGACCGCGCGCGGTCGTGCGGATCCACTACCGCCTCCTCGCAATAGACATGCCAACAAAGACTTTTGTGCGGACCTTGCCTGAAAGACTGGAAAACCAGTGCATCGCATCGCCGCGCCGACTGCGCCTCAAAGTCGGCTTTCGGACATACGCGTCTTCAACCGGACACGGCTGAACACGACATCTTCACTTTCCTGAAGAAGCTATTTATCCGCCTACCGGCAGCAGAACAGTCTGGCATCCGCCTTGCGCAAAATCGGGCGCATCGAACGGATCGTGTTCACCTTACAATGGTTTGAGGATCCGCTCTTGGGCAACTCGGGTAGCGTCGCCTTAAAATGTTGAAGGGCGCAGCAAAGGATTGCGGCCCCTGTTCATGCGGCGCTCGACAAGGCGATATCGTTCCAGACGGCCAGAGCGGCAGCACGAATATCGCGATGACCGGCAGCTGTCAGATGTTTGCGGTGAAGGTTGAAGAGGTTGGCGATCGGGCCGTGGATGGAGATGAAGCGCTGGTATTGCCCCGCCGACTTGAACCGGATCATGCCTCGCTCTCGTCGTCGAACAGCCATATGGGAGTTCTCCGCCCGGTTATTGAGAGCTTTGTGCGAACGATGCTCGACACCGGGCATGATTTCCCTCTTGGCTGCGTCGTAGGATCTGAGCCTGTTAGTATCTGCTCCAAAAAGAAGTGAGTGATTTCAGCGGGTTGTGATTCAGT
>NZ_JBWKME010000058.1:0-11008 GCF_056431085.1 Mesorhizobium waitakense
TTGGCCTGTCAAGCCGAGCCCACCTTTCATTCCTGGCCATGAAGGCGTTGGGTTGCGGCGGCGATGATCCTGCTCAATTCGGTTGTTGAGGTAGTGGCTCTTGCCGATGCGGATCACCTTCAATGCGTGCCGCGACCGATCTCGCAAACGGCTCTCAGCATCGCAGGAGGTGATCGGTTCTCGGTTGGTCTGGCTGCCGTCGATGACAATGCGATCGGGTCGGACGTGGCGGTCCAAAGCCTTGCGTAGAAAGCGTTTGGCTGCCGGCAGATCACGATGTTCGCTGAACCAGAAGTCTACCGTGTCGCCAACGCTGTCGATGGCCCGATAGAGGTACATCCATTGGCCACGAACCTTGATATATGTTTCGTCCATATGCCATTTGCTGCCGACTGATCGCTTCCGGCGATTGAAGCGCTTCAGCAGCAGCGGTGAGAAGTGGACAATCCAGCGATGGATCGTCGAATGGTCGATGCTGATGCCGCGCTCAGCCATCATTTCTTTCAGATCCCGCAAACTCAGGCCATACGCCAGATACCAGCGAACGCACAGCAGGATCACAGATCGGTCGAAAATGCCGGCCTTTGAACATGAAACGGTCTCCGCTGGGGGACCATCTCATGCCAGACCAGAATTACCGGAAAGTTTGCAACACAACCTCTTGCGCGCCACATGGCAATGCAGAACGCCACGCTCCCCTTGAGCCCTGTCCAGTTCAAAAGGGATGTGATTTGCGTCCAGACCGCTCCTGCCGTGTGTGAACAGAATGCCCAACCTCGATACGCGGTTCATCAAAATGTGGCGGAACGTACATGACAGCTCCATTCTAAAGGGGTCATTTCAGCTCGCGGCGTTAACTCCATAGCGGCTCACAAATTCTGACGTTCCCGGTTGGGCCAGCCCTTCGGCGACGGCAGGGGCATCAAATCTGACGGCAGCTAATGGACTTGAGCCCGCTGTGTCCTCAACTACACATTGTAGGTAGTGCTCGCCTGAGCGGACTTCGACGCCGTGCGTCTCGTGTCCGAAGCCGGGGAAGCGCGCGTCCCAGTCGCGCAACGCCCTGAGATATCCGATCCAGGGTCCCTCCGCCGCTCCGATATTCTCGCCCGGCATCATCATCGGGATACCGGGTGGATAGGGCACAACGCTCGTCGCAACCACCCGCCCCGCGGCATCGTCCAAGGCTACGCGCTCCACTTCGTTGCGCACGAGGCGGCGATACGCGTCAGCCGGCACCATCTCCGGAACCGGCAGGCTTGAAAAGGCCCGCTGGAGGTGATGCAGCTGATCCGACGTGCGGTAGTGCTCGAACATCTCGTCGCTCAGGTCACGCAGTCCCATACAGGCGTAGCGGTCCGGCCAGGATGCGACGAGATTCGGCAAGATCACGCTCAGTCCGGTGTTCGCATCATAGTCCTCTTTGAACTTGATGAGCGTCGTCAGCAGCGTACCCCACTTGCCCTTGGTCATCCCAATGGAGAACAGGAAAAGGACCGTGAAATCCTGGGTTTTCTCGTATTCGAATCCGTACCGCACGAGGTAGGACGCGATGATCGACGCCGGAATGCCGCGCCGCTCGAAGGAACCGTCTGTCGCGATGCCGGGTGCGACGACCGTTACCTTGATCGGATCGAGCATGCAGTAGCCGTCTTCCAGACCTTCGAATCCGTGCCAGGCCTCTCCAGGGTGCAAGATCCAACAGTTCGGGTCGCTGACGAGCAGCGCCTCCGGCGCATCCTCGAAGGCGATTTTGCGTCCAGTCTCGGGATCGGTGACCTCAGCAGGGTTCCAGGTGCTGAAGAACCAGTCATCCTTCCGCGCATACTCTTGCCTGATGCGTCCGACGGTCTGCCGGAAGCTCACGGCCTCGCGAATGGACTCCGTGGTCAGCGCAACACCGCTCGCGCCGTCCATCATCGCGGCCGAAATCTCGTTCGACGCTATGATCGGATAGAAGGGCGAAGTCGACGCGTGCATCATGAAGGATTCGTTGAAGCGCGCATGCTCGATTGGGTCACGGCCGTCGCGGATGTGGATGAACGAGGCTTGCGACAACGCGGCCAGCAGTTTGTGCGTCGAATGGGTGGCGAAAACCGTCGGTCCGTCCTTGTACTCGTCCGGTTCGCCGAACATCGCATACCGCCCCCGATAGATCGGGTTGAATCGCGCGTAGGCGTACCACGCTTCGTCGAAGTGCAATCGGTCGATCACATCGCCGCCGATCTCGATCACGCGCTCGACGTCGTAGATCAGGCCATCGTAGGTGGAGTTCGTGATGATCGTGTGCCGTGGCTTGAGGCGGTTCGCGCCCGCGACGAGCGGATTTGCATCCGCCCGCGCTCTAACGGTTTCCGGCTGCAGGTCCTCTGGATAGATGGGACCGATGATGCCGTAGCGATTGCGGCGCGGCACCAGGAACACCGGGATCGCGCCTGTCATCACCAGACTGTGCTCGATGGACTTGTGGCAGTTGCGGTCGCAGAGGGCGATGTCGTTCTGCGTCACACTCGCCATGAAAATGATGCGATTGGAGCTCGATGTGCCGTTGGTCACGGTGTAGGAACGGTGAGCACCGAACACGCGGGCGGCGTACTTCTCGCTCTCGCCAATCGGGCCACTGTGATCCAACAGCGATCCCACCGCGGCCATGCCTATGGAGAGATCCGAGCGCAGCATGTTCTCGCCGAAGTAATCGAAGAAGATCTTCGAAACCGGTGTCTTGAGGAACGCCGTGCCTCCCAGGTGACCGGGCGTGCCGAACGCGTACTCGTGGACGTTCGCCTGCTGAAGCATCGCCGCGAACATTGGCGGCAGCAGGTTCTCGCGGTAGCGCCGAATAGCCGCCTCGACCCGGCCCGCGATCAGCGTGGATGTGTCTTCTGTCAGCCAGATGATCTCGTTCGCGAGCCTAAGTGTGGTCAGCGGAATCTGGGAAATGTGGGTGCGCTCACCGAATAGGAACGCGGGCGCCCGGTCATTGCGCGCGCGAAAGGCAAGCAGCACGGTTTCCGCCCCCCTGGACTCGTCAAGATCGGCATCAACGATGACGGAGCCGATCAGGGGATCCGAGCGGATCGCCGCCACGCCGTCGTCCGCCGAGCGCGCAGCGATAACATCAAATCCGCTTGCACGCAGCTTCTCGACCAGCGCGAGCCCGGCACGCTGCAGCGTCGTTCGGGCTTCGATCTCGCCAAAAACGGCCAGGATGCTCAAGGATGACATGAGGGCGGCGTCTGACATGCGACTCTCCCGGGGCATCTGTTGGCCAACGTTCGATTGGCATTTGTTCGATGCCGAGTTGAAACTAGTACTTTGGAAAACCTGCATCAACACTTGATGACGACGGTGAGAGCGAGATTGGCCAGAAACCATGTGACGCGATGACACCCGACAAGATCGGCAACGGCGAAGCCGGTCGCGACAGTGGCAGTCAGAATTGAGATCTGTTCCCGAGACTGGCCTATCCGTCGGGTGCATCGCCCGCCGTTCCTACGGTCGCAGACTCGGTCAAGGCCCCTGCCATCAGTCCAGCAGTCGTTCCCGCGTCAAACCCAAACACAACGGAAAGAGCGATCGATATAACAAGCCCGCTGCCGCACAGGATGGCCGTCAGTGCCAGTTGCCGCGACTTGCACCACGCTGAAGTGGCAACTCTCCTCAGACCGGTCTATGAATGATCGTGGCGAAACGGGAGCAACCGGGCCTGGGATCGGGGGACGACCTTTGATTAAGGCGACAGAACCAAGCGTAGGCGCGAGCGGCCGTAACCAAATGGAACAAGTCATGCTGGAGCAGTCCGCCAGGCCTTCAACCGACCAAGCCGGTTTGAAAGGGCTCGGTCTCATCGCCTGCACCGCGTTGGTGGTGGGAAACATGATCGGCTCGGGGATATTTCTGCTGCCAGCTTCCCTGGCAGCGTTCGGGCCAATCTCGCTGTTCGGTTGGTGTGTCACCTCGATTGGGGCACTCGCCCTAGCTGTCATTTTCGGAAGGCTGTCGCGACTGGTCGTGAAAACCGGTGGTCCTTATGCCTATACGGAGGCCGGCTACGGCGATTTCGCGGGGTTCATTATTGCTTGGGGCTATTGGATTGCACTTTGGACCGGGAATGCCGCGGTAGCCGTGGCATTCGCAGGTTATGTCGCATACTTGGTGCCAGCGGTTGGCGAATCGCGCAGTGCAGTTGTGATTGTGGCGCTGCTCGCTATCTGGACGCTGACGCTGATCAACGTCCGAGGCGTTAAGGAGGCTTCCGTCGTACAGATCGTAACGACCGGTCTGAAGCTCGTGCCGCTCAGCCTGATCGGACTCCTGGGATGGTTCTGGGTCGATCCAGGAAACTTCGTACCCTTTAACAGCAGTGGTCAGTCCAGTGTTGCGGCTATTTCCGCATCTGCGGCGTTGACTCTCTGGGCATACCTCGGCCTGGAGTCGGCGACAGTTCCTTCGGGTGTGGTGATCAATCCCGAGAAGACCATCCCACTCGCCACCATTATCGGCGTGTTGATCGCGGCGCTCGTATATATGTCTGTCACAACGATTGCTATCGGTGTGGTCCCCGCCAAGGCGCTGGCCACTTCGTCAGCCCCGCTCGCCGAAGTCGCCCGTGCAATGTGGGGCCCTTTCGGAGGAACGATGGTCGCGGCCGGCGCGATAATCTCGACGTTCGGCACGCTTAACGGCTTCACGCTGCTGACGGGGCAAGTTCCCTATGGCGCCGCGCTTGACCGTGTATTTCCGGAGCGCATGGGCCGCCTCTCGCGGTACGGGACTCCTGCGACCGCACTGATATTCTCCAATTCCCTTGCTAGCATCCTCGTCATGATGAATTTTGCACAAGGCTTTGTAGAGGCTTTCAACACAATCATCCTGCTAGCGGTGATGTCGAGCCTGCTGCCTTACGCGCTTTGCTCGCTCGAGGAGATAGTGATTTTGATCAGGACCGGTCGGACAATCGCTGGGCCGGGACTGGCGAAAATAGCAGTCCTGGGGAGCATCGGTTTCCTGTACTCTCTTTGGGCACTCTACGGTGCTGGGGCCGAAACGGTTTTCCTCGGCTTCCTCCTGATCGTCGCCGGAGTTCCAGTTCACGTTGCGATCAAATGGCGCAATGCCCGTGCCGCGGCGACAACATCCGGGAATTGATTGGGCCGGCTGAAACCTGATCTTCGCTGGAAATCTAGCCTCGGCTCACGATTGCTTTGGCGACTTAGTTCGAGAACAGTCGGTGCACTGTGTTTTGCTCCAAGAGCGACCGTGTAACGCCACCGAAAGCCCACTCTCGAATCCGGCTTTGGCCATATGCTCCGGCCACCATAAGATCGGCACCGACTTTGGAAGCCAACTGAGCTAAGGCATTTGCAGCCTGTGATGGGGCTGCCTGAACGACCTCCCCTCGAGCCTTCACGTCATGCTTCGAGAGAAAGCCAACAACGTCGGCGACCACCTGCTCAACAGTTGCCGTATCCCTCTCATCGACAACCGCAACTATCACATTGCCCGCAGCAGTCAAAAATGGCATCGCGTCGACTACCGCGCGCCGCGCCTCCCTTGATGCGTTCCAGCAGACAACCACACAATCGTACTTGATTGGCGTACCGCCTTGCGAAATCAATAGAACCGGTCTTCCCGCTGAAAGAACCACCGCGCCGATATCAACTGCACTGCCACTCCAACCCCTTGCTGAAGAGCCGACGACAATGAGGTCGGCCGCACGTGCATGAGCCACAAGCAGAGCGGTCGGATCGGCAGTGCCCGCTCGCCAGGAAGCTCGGGGATCATCCTTCGCGAAAGATCGGAACTCTGACTCCAGACCTTCAAACGCGATCCGATCTCTTCGACCTGATAACGAACGAACTCTGCCGGCGCGAATCCGGCGAGGTTTGCCTCTGCAGCCGCGAATGCGATCCAAGAGCATCAAACTTGCGGGCGAGCTCCCTCGTAAAATTCAATGTTGGCGCTACTGGCGCTTCCAGATCGAGTTGCACCAAGATGGATCTGTAAGTCATCAATCCCCTTCTCCGCGCCAATCGCTGAATCATGAATTTGGCATATGGGCACGACTTCTCACCATCGTGCTGCCCGACAATCGGCAGGCGCACGGCCTTCGGCATAAGAATACTCGAGAATACTCGTTTGCTCTAGATTGGTCACGTGCCGAAATGCCGAACAGCGCCCGGTGTGTAATTTCGTGTTGCTGATCGCCGCAGCTGCCACGAATGCCAATTGCTTCGTCTCCGACTAGGCTTCTCATCGAGGTTGCACTACGGTGGCGTGCCCCAGAGAGCGCTATTTGAGATGCTTGGATATCTGTTATTGCCCGCCTACCGTCCCGTACTGTCGCTCTTGCGGAGTACGGCGCTGCTGCTCACTGCCACTGGACTCTACAGCCTGCTGTTGCCCCTGCGCGGCCAGGAGGAGGGATTTTCTACCGTTTCACTCGGTCTGCTCGGCACGGCGTGGGCCGGTGGTTTCGTCGCCGGCTGCGTCTTTGGCCCAAGGCTTGTCCGCAATGTCGGCCATGTCCGCGCGTTTGGTACCTTTGCTGCATCAGGCGCTACTATCGCGCTGATGACCGGGCTAATGGTCGAGGAGTACGTTTGGGTGGTGCTACGCGCCCTCACGGGTTTCACTATGGCGGGAGCGTACATGGTCATCGAAAGTTGGCTGAACGAAAAGGCTACCAATGAGAACCGCGGCACCGTCTTTGGCCTTTACATGGTGGTCACATACGCTTCGATCACGGCCGGCCAGATGATCGTGGCAGTAGCCGATGTGAAGGACGCATCGCTCTTCATGGTTGCCGGAATCTTCTTCATTCTATCTCTGATCCCCACTGCGGTGTCCTCGGCAAGCACACCGAAGCCGCTTGAGGATGTCTCCCTTGATCTCAAGGGACTGTATGGCAATTCGCCCTTGGCGGCGGTCGGATGCCTTCTGATTGGTGTTGCTGGCGGCGCCTGGGGGACGCTAGGCGCCATCTACGGTGCACGAATAGGGATAGCCACCTCTGGGATTGCATTGATGACGAGTGCAGTGGTGGTGGCCGGTGCGATTGTGCAGTTTCCAATCGGTCGGCTGTCCGACTCGATGGACCGCCGCATCGTGCTGGCAGCGGTAGCTCTTGGGGCAGCAGTCGTCGCGCTCCTCATTTTTTTCCTGCAACCCCGCTCGGCCGTGCTGGTCATAGCCGGCACTGCCGCGTACGGGGCCTTGGCCTACAGCCTTTACTCCATCGCCGTAGCGCATGCGAACGATCATGCTCGGCCGAATGAATTTGCAAAGGTCTCGAGCGGGCTGCTCTTGATGTATGGCATCGGCACGATGATAGGGCCGGTAATCGGCGCGGCGTTGATGAGCGACTTAAGACCAGAAAGCCTCTTTTTAACGACTGGCGTCGCGCACGGTCTCCTAGCCGCGTATGCAATCGTACGCATCAAGAGTCGCTCGACCGTACCGCAGGAGGCCAAGGGTACTTTCAAGACTCTTCCTCCTGAAAGCACCGCCACGCCTGAGACACCTCGGTTGGACCCGCGCGCCGAGCGGGCCGACCAGTAACTTCGCCCTATGCAATCACGTCCACGCCAGGGACCTTCCTTAGTCAGCAAATGTACCTCTAGTGGATTGACCGAGACGGATGAGTCCGGGTTAGGGAATCAGCGCTGGTACGTGAATACGAGGCTGCGTCACGCGTACCGGTATATCCATCACACTGAACGGTGCTGACCGACGCCGGCTCAAGAGCATCGCCCCGCAACACGCCTCAGAAGCATAGGTGGCGAGCCCATATCGTGCTGCTGAACGCGGATGGCGTCGGCACGAACGCGATCAAGGCCGCGACCGGGGCGCCGAAGACGACCGTCTGGCTACTGCGCGTGGCGAAAGAATTTGTGAAAGAACAGAGGACAAGCGTGTGCCGTTTGTGCAAATTATATATTGGATAACTTTCCATGCGATGGGGACACCGACGGCTCGTGGGTTGCGCCAGAAGATATACTTGCTGTGGAGTGAACACTAACGGATGCAACGCTGGGCCAGAATGCAGTGGAGTGGGGTCAAGTCTGGACGGATCGATCTGAAGGTGCTTGGGTGGCAGCCTGACGAGGGCTGCAGGGGAGGGAAACTTCATGCGTAAAGTTGTCGTTTTCGCACTCATATGGACCACTGTCGCCGCGGTGGCGGTAGCCGCGCCAGGGGTGACCACGACCAACGTGAACTTCCGCTCTGGTCCGGGAACGAATTACTCGGCCACGCGAACGCTCCCGGTTGGCACAAGCATCGACATCGCCGACTGCGATGATGCGGGCAGCTGGTGCGCCGTCTCGGTCGAGGGAGAGAAGGGATTCGCCAGCGGCCAATTCTTGAAAGAGACAGACGACCCGGAAGCATGGCCGCGCACCTACGAAACCGGCAAGGGCCGCATGGTCCTATATCAGCCACAGTTCACCGACTGGACCGATTTCAAGACGATCGAGGCGTTGGTCGCGGCCGAGTACGTCAAGGCGCCAGATGCCCGGCCGGTTTTCGGCGTCATCGGCCTCAAAGGCGACACGTCCTACGACGAGGACGCCGATCAGATTGTCATTACCAACATCACCATATCCAGCCTGGACTTCTCGAGCCTGAGCCGCGATGAGTTGAAGGCGCTGTCCGTCGAGACCGGAAAGCTGTTGCCGACCGGCCCGATCACCGTCCCGGAATCCCGCGTGACGTCAAGCCTGGCCGAGCAGAAGCGCACGACCAATGCGTCCGGGCTCAAGGCGGATCCGCCGCGGATATTTGTGTCAACGATCCCGGCGCTCCTCGTCCAGACAGATGGCGCCCCGGCCTTTAGCCCGGTGAAGGGGAAGACCGGGCTCTCCTTCCTAGTCAATACGAACTGGGACCTCTTCCGGGTCGACGAGGGTGGTACACTCTTCCTGCGCGACGACACACACTGGCAGACGGCCAAGGCAGTCGACGGCCCGTGGACACCGGTGATCGATCTGCCGCCGCTGCTGAAAGACTTGCCCAAGGACGGCAACTGGGAAGATGCGGGCGCCGCCCTCTCGCCTGAGCCGTATCCGCAGGGGGGAGCGCCAACTATCGTCACCACCAACCAGCCTTCCGAGCTGATCCTGTTCGAGGGCGAGCCCGCGCTCGTCGATGTTCCCGCCACCTCGCTGCAGTGGGCATCGAACACCGAAACGGACGTCTTCTTCGACAAAGCCGGGAGGCAATGGTACGTGCTTATGTCCGGCCGCTGGTTCCGCGCTCCCGACCTGAAGGGGCCGTGGACCTTCGCGACGCCGGACCTTCCCACCGACTTCCTCAACATTCCCGAGGATGCACCCTATTACGCCGTGCGCGCGTCGATTCCGGGTACCTCGGAAAGCGCGGAGGCGCGGCTCAGGGCAAGCATCCCGACCACGGCTCGAGTGGAGAAGGGTTCGATCATGCCGACGCTCGCCTATGAAGGCAAGGCGCAGTTCGCGCCCATCGAGGGCACCGATCTCGCCTACGCAACCAACACCACCGCGGCCGTAATCAAAGTCGATTCGCGATATTTCCTGCTTCAGGATGGGGTCTGGTTCGTGGCCGACAGCCCGGAAGGTCCGTGGCAACTGGCCACCGAAGTCCCCGCGGAGATCTACAAGATTCCGCCCTCTTCGCCCTTGTACAATGTCACCTATGTCCGCGTTCACGACACCGAGCCGAACGCCGTCTGGTACAGCTACACGATGGGCTACCTTAACTGCTTCATTGCCTGGGACTCGTGCGTCTACGGGACCGGGTGGTACTATCCTCCGTATTGGTATGACTCGCCCGACTACGACTACCCGATCTACAATCCACGCCCCGTAACCTGGGGCGTCGGCGCCTATTACAACCCGATCCGGGGGGCATACGGTCGTTACGGCTATGCCTACGGCCCGTATCGCGGCATTGCAGGTGTGCGGAGTTGGAACCCGAGTACCGGCACCTACGGCCGTGCCGGTGCAGCCTGGGGTCCAAACGGCTCGGCCGGCTTCGTCGCGGCGGCCAATCCGCGCACGGACAAGGCCGGCTACGTAGCAGGTGGACGTAACGTCTATGGGGCGTGGAAATCGGTTGGGGTCAAAAGCGGATCCGAGTGGGCGCGGATAACCGCGCGTACCGGTGCCGGCGGCAACTCTACACTGCGCTGGAAGACCTCCGCCGGCCAGGGTTTCATCCATGAGGGGCGGCGCGGGGACATGTATGCCGGCCGAAACGGTCAGGTTTACCGGAACACCGGTGACGGCTGGCAGGTGTTCGACGGCGGTTGGCAGGACGTGAAGCCGCCCAAGCGCAGCGATCTGCTGCAGGGCGGCGAAGGGCTCCGGGGTCTCTCGCCCGAGGCGCGCGACCGCCTCCAGGCGCGCGTGGGCGCGGAGGCCCTTGAAGGGCTCGGCGGAGCGGGCGCTGCCGCAACGGTTCGCCAACGGGCACAGCAGAGGACATCACAGCGACCGGCGGCCCAGAAGCGCCCGACAGCTCGGAACACGACACAGCGGCGGCCTGCTTCGCAGCGCCCGTCTGTGAACCGAAGCCTACCGCCCGGTGTGAACATGGATGCACAGCGGCGGTATCGCGGCAATCAGCGGGACATGTCGAGACAGTACGGCGGCGGCCGCAGCTATGGTGGTAGCGGGGGTCGTCGCATCCCAAGTGGAGGCGGCGGCGGCCGCGGTGGCGGCGGCGGCCGCGGCGGTGGCCGCCGTTGAGGCCCGGCAGATCCGCCGGGAGTTCATTGATTAGGCGCGGCCGCGGCGGCAAGCAGGGCCGCATCGCCGACTACCTCACCCGGCTCGACTTCGTCGTGCTCGATGAGCTCGGCTATCTGCCCTTCGCGCAGGCCGGAGGGCAATTGCTCTTCCATCTGATCAGCAGGCTTTACGAGCGCACGTCCATCATCGTCACCACCAACCTGGCGTTCGGCGAATGGCCAGCCGTCTTCGGCGAACCGAAGTTGTCATGATGCCTCCTTCCTTGATCGCCTGTTGCG
>NZ_JBWKME010000059.1:0-32875 GCF_056431085.1 Mesorhizobium waitakense
GGCGCCCACCACGACCCTGCGCAAGCATGTCGCGGACCTGGAGAGCAGCACGATGGCGCGTTTTGAAGTGTCATCGAAGACGAACAAGGTCCGCAGGTTCAAGGAGCTCGTTGACGGCGCCGCCAGCTGGAGCCGCGTCGAGCGCATCATCGCCCGCGTCGAGGTCGGCGCCCAAGGTGCCGATACCCGCTTCGTCGTCACCAACCTTGCAAGTGGCAAGGCCAAGGCGCTCTACGAGGATGTCTACTGCCGGCGCGGCGCTGCCGAGAACCACATCAAGTCGTGGAAGACGCATCTCGCCGCCGACCGCACCTCCTGCACAAGAGCGACGGCCAACCAGTTCCGGCTCTTCCTGCATGCCGGCGCCTACTGGTTGATGTGGGGCTTGCGCGCCGCGATGCCGAAACGCTCAAGCTTGCCGTCGCCCAATTCGACACGCTGCGATTGCGCCTCATCAAGATCGCCGCCCGCGTGGTCGAGATGAAAACCCAGATCCGCCTGCACCTGCCGACATCCTGCCCGGACCAGCGTATTCTGCGCATCGTCCTCAGCCGCATCCCGCAACTCGCGACATAAACAATGGGGCGCAGACGTCCCGAAACAAACCCGCCGAACTCAACCCGCAAACCCCCGCCTTCCATCACGACGGATCATTGCCGGCGCCCGACGAGGCTTGTCAAAATGCACCCCAAGGGCGGCCAGATCGCCATGCAGGCCGCCGAAAGCCGATCGCCGTGCATCAAGCGGGTTAGGTGGTCGATCAGTACGGCACCACTGTAAGTCGAACCGTCGTCATCGCCGGTTTCCGCAATCGCGGGTATCGCCAGTCGGAGCAAAAAAGCCAGCCAAAATTCTAGGGCTTGGGCCGGAGCTATGGCGGAAACTGGGTGATGACGGTTTGAGGAGAGCGGCGTATCGAGGCGGGTGACGAAGCCTGCCAGAACCTCTCAAGGAGAGCGATACGCCATGAACAAGACTATCAACATTGTTCGCCTTCGTCAGCCCGACGAAATTGATGATCCACTGACGGATGTGCTTCGCAGCGGCGCGCGCAAATTGCTTGCGCAGGCGATGGAGATGGAAGCCGACGCGTTTCTTGCCGAGATGCGGGATCTCAAGCTTGGCGATGGCCGTGACCGGCTTGTCCGGCATGGTCACGGCCCGGAGCGGAGCATCCAGACGGGCATCGGTCCGGTGCCTGTCAGCCGGGTGAAGGTCCGGGATCGCGGCGCGACCGACGAAGCGGACCGGGTCCGGTTTTTCCTCATCGATCCTGTCGAAATGGGCGCGTCGGACGCGCAGTCTGGATGCGCTGCTTCCCGTTCTCCACCTGCGCGGCGTTTCGACGGGGGATTTTCAGGACGCTCTGGCGGCCCTCTTGGGCAAGGAGGCGCCGAACCTGTCACCCTCGGTGATCACGCGGCTGACGGCACAGTGGAACGCCGAATACGATCGTTGGCAAAAGCGCGATCTTTCGGCGCGCCACTATGTCTATGTGTGGGCGGACGGGATCTATCTGCAGGCCCGGATGGAAGACCATGCCGAATGCATGCTGGTTCTGATCGGCGCCACACCCGAGGGCAAGAAGGAACTTGTCGGCTTCCAGACCGGTATTCGCGAGGGTGCGCAAAGCTGGTCGCAAAGACGCTTTCGATGGGATTGGTAACCGACGTTCGCAGATGATCCCAGTGTTCGGCGAAGACGGCAATTGCCGTCTCGGCGGAGGCCCGGTTGGGAGCGAGATAGATTTCGCGCAGGTCTGCCTTCATGCCGGCCTGCACCGATTTCGGCACCGGGGAAATCGTAGAACGCCAGCAAGGCATTCTGATCTTTCGTCAGGCAGTCGACCGCTTTGGCATATTTCGCGTCATATTTTTCGACGCTTGTTGAGAACGTTGGCTGTCTTGTGCACCCAGCATCGCTGGTGTTTGGTGCCGGGAAGGAGCTCATCGAGCGCCTTCCAGAAGCCAAGCGCGCCGTCGCCCACGGCAAGATCGGGCGCGATCTTAAGGCCACGACGCTTGACGTCGACCAGCAGCTCGCGCCCGTTCGCCACCGCACGGTGCGTACCAAGGGCTCGCTGTCCTCGAAAACCGCCAGGCTGATGGTCTTCAAGCTGGTCATGGCCGCAGCCAGGACGTGGCGACGATTGAAAGGACAAAATCAGTTGCCGAAACTCATCGCAGGTGCCAGGTTCCTGGACGGAATCGAGGTCATCGAAACGAAGCCGCAGAGCGCCGCTTGATCAGCCTCGTCATCCAAATTCCAGCATAGCTCCTTGGGCCGATGGCGACAGTTCTTGGCGCTCCCGAGGAGCAGACCATCGGCCATTGGTGCAGCCGCTGCCGAGGCATCTGGTACGGCTATCTGCTTGAGGTCGCTTGCCCAGTCTGCGGCAACAGGCATGGCTGAGGGCCTTTCTGGCGCGGCAAGCCCTTGGCAGAGAGGTAACCTTCCTTGCACATGAAAATGAAGTATGCGCAAAGCACAGCCTCATTGCCGCAGCGCAATATATTGGTTGGCGGATTTTGCTGGCTTTTTTGCGTTTCCACAGATTGGCACGAAGGTTGCTTTTCTCCTTTTTGAACGGCTGCGCCAAAATGCAGCGTCGATCAGGATGAGGGAACTATGGCCAATCTTCTATGGCTCCAGGGCGGAGCCTGTTCCGGCAACACGATGTCGTTCCTCAATGCCGAGGAGCCAAGCGCCTGCGATCTGGTGACGGATTTCGGCATCAATGTGCTTTGGCACCCATCTCTGGGCATGGAGCTGGGCGACAACCTTAAGAAACTGCTGAGGGCGCTGACCTCCGGCCAGATGGCGCTCGATATTTTCGTTTTCGAAGGCACCGTCGTGAACGCTCCAGACGGTACGGGCGAATGGAACCGCTTTGCCGGGCGGCCGATGAAGGACTGGGTTGCCGATCTCGCCAAGGTGGCGAATTTCACAGTCGCGATTGGCGACTGTGCGACTTGGGGCGGTATCCCTGCGACGGCCCCCAATCCGTCCGAAAGCAACGGGTTGCAATTCCTCAAGCGCGCCCATGGCGGCTTTCTCGGCAAGGATTACAAATCCAAGGCTGGCCTTCCGGTCATCAACATTCCTGGTTGCCCGGCCCATCCCGACTGGATCACCCAGATCGTGGTGGCGGTGGCCACCGGGCGTGCTGCCGATCTGACGCTCGACGAGTTCCAGCGGCCAAAAACCTTCTTCACGTCCTTCACACAGACAGGTTGCACGCGCAACATGCACTTCGCCTACAAGGTTTCTGCGACCGAGTTCGGCCAACGCAAGGGCTGCCTGTTCTATGATCTGGGCTGCCGCGGGCCGATGACGCATTCACCCTGCAACCGAATTCTGTGGAATCGGCAGTCGTCCAAGACACGCGCTGGGATGCCGTGCATGGGTTGCACCGAGCCGGAATTCCCGTTCTTCGATCTGGCCCCTGGCACTGTTTTCAAGACCCAGACGGTCATGGGCGTCCCCAAGGACATGCCCAGTGGCGTCGACAAGATTGGTTACGTCAAGCTGACCGCCGCGGCCAAGGCGGCGTCTCCGCGCTGGGCTGAAGAGGACATCTTCGTCGTCTGAGCCAGTTTTGTCCCAAATTCGCTAGCGATCAAACTTCATTTCAGAAAGGTCATCGACCATGTCCGCTGCTATACAGACACTTGATATTTCACCTGTTGGCCGCGTCGAGGGTGATCTCGACGTCCGTGTCGACATCAAGGACGGTGTTGTCGTCAACGCCTGGACACAGGCTGAACTCTTTCGCGGCTTCGAAGTTATTTTGCGTGACAAGGATCCGCAGGCAGGCTTGGTGGTGACACCGCGAGCCTGCGGCATCTGCGGGGCGTCGCATCTGACCTGCGCCGCTTGGGCGCTCGACACAGCATGGAAGACCGAAGTTCCGCGGAACGCTATTGTGGCGCGCAATCTCGGTCAGATCGTCGAAAGTCTGCAGAGTTTGCCCCGCCATCACTACGGTCTGTTTATGATCGACTACACCAACAAGAATTACGCCAAGTCCAAGTTTTATGAGGAGGCCGTCAAGCGCTGGGCACCTTTCACGGGCACCAATTATGAGATCGGCGTGACCATTTCGGGACGGCCAGTCGAGATTTATGCGCTGCTCGGCGGGCAATGGCCGCATTCGAGCTATATGGTACCAGGTGGCGTAGTGTGTGCTCCCACGTTGACGGATGTCACCCGTGCCTGTGGTATTCTTGAGCACTTCAAGCGTAATTGGATCGAAGCCGTGTGGCTCGGCTGCACGCTGGAACGCTACCAAGAAATAAAGTCCTACGATGATTTCATGGCCTGGCTCGATGAACGTCCAGAACATGCCAATTCCGATCTCGGCATGTTCTGGCGCATGAGCCTCGACATCGGCGCCGACAAATACGGCAACGGCGTCGGGAAGTATGTCAGCTGGGGATACCTGCCGCACGAAGACAAGTATCAGAAGCCGACAATCGAGGGCCGCAACGCGGCGTTGATCATGAAAAGCGGCGTCTATGACGGCCACGCCGACACTCACAAGCTGATGGACCAGAAATTCACCCGCGAAGACACGCTTCGCGCCTGGTATGATGAACCGGGCGGCGTGCATCCCTTCGACCGTACAACCAAGCCGACCCGAAAAAACACCGTCGACATGGCCGGAAAATACTCTTGGGCGACCGCCGTGAGACACAACGAGGACGGTCGCCTCGAGGCAGGGCCACTGTCGCGTCAATTGATTGCTGGTGGTAGGCATGGCGAGAGCTTCCAGCATTACGATCCACTGGTTCTTGATATGTACAAGAAACTCGGTGGCGCCAGCGTCATGCTCCGCCACTTTGCCCGGATGCATGAGGGATTGGCGCTTTACCGCCAGGCCGAGCACGCATTGCGCGAATTCAAACTCAACGATCCCTGGTACATCAAGCCGACGGAGAAGGATGGTCGCGGCTGGGGTGCGACAGAAGCAATACGTGGGGCGCTGTGTCACTGGATCGAGGTGCAGGGCGGCAAGATCAAGAACTACCAGATCATAGCGCCGACGACGTGGAACGTCGGTCCGCGCTCGCAGGACGGCAACAGAGGGCCGATGGAGGAGGCTCTGATCGGGGCGCCTATCGCCGACCCGACCGATCCGGTCGAAGTGGGTCACGTCTGCCGGTCATATGATTCCTGTCTGGTGTGCACGGTGCATGCCCATGACGCCAGCACTGGCGAAGAACTCGCGCGTTTCAGAACGGCTTGATTGGAAAAAGTTCTCCTTCAACAGTCGGTATCTCGGCGTCCCGCTTATCAGGATCGCCGACCATCCCGGATGGCGAAGCTCCAGACAAGGCGAGTGAAATGAATAATGAGCAGCAAAAAGCTATGCTGCGAAAGATGGCCCATTTCATGGATAATGGGCTGAAGACGCAGACCGAACCTTTTCCGGAAACGGAAAAGGAGTTCGCAGCTATCCTTGACGAACTGCGCGCTCTCAATCCCGACGACCTGGAAGCCAAGATGGTTATCAGCGGTTTCTTCAATCGTCCCTATGGGCCGGATCGGCAGCGCTGCATGGAGTGCCTGTACTATCTGGTGCATCGCGAATGGTGTGACTTGCCAGAGCTTGCCGTGCCCGTTGATGCGGACTGGTGGTGCCGGCTCTGGCGCATCTGACATTGTGGGGAGGATGCCATGGCGCAAACGGCAGCAACGGATGCTGAGGTCCCGAGCAGATCCGCTCGATGCTGGCAGGCGGCCTCAAGACCGAGGTTTTCCCGAGAGGTGACACCCACGAAGAGATTGCGCAGATCATCGCCCGTCTGCGAGAATCCGATGGAAGTCTGGAATCCAAGCTGGTGATCGGCGGCTTCACGCTCGAAACGATCGAGCATGGCGGCATCGAGCAACCTTGCGAGACCTGTATGTACTATCTCTTGCATCGCAAGTTCTGCGAATTGCCTGAGTTCGCTGTTCCGGTCGAACCGGAATGGTCATGCAGGCTCTGGCGGATCTGAACGGTGGCGAGATGATCGCAATCATCGGATGCGGCAACCCTAACAGGCGGGACGATGGCGTCGGCCCAGTTGTCATCGACCGGCTGAAGGCGCGCGGAATAGAACACTTAGGCGTCAAATTGTTCGATGCCAGAACAGATGGAATGTCGGTCATGTTCGCTGCGCGGGGCTGCACGACTTTGATCGTTGTTGACGCTTCCAAATCCGGAGTCGAACCAGGAACCATCCACGAGGTGCCGGGGGTGGAACTGGAGCGGGCCTATTCACCGGGGCTGAACCTGCACGATTTCCGCTGGGACGCCGCCCTCTACGCCGGCCGGCAGATTTTTCGCGATGCGTTTCCGCAGGATGTGACCGTGTTGCTGATCGAGGCGTCTGAACTGGACCTTGGCATTGGTCTTTCCGACGTGGTGGCGTGTTCGGCTGAAAAGGTCGTAGGTCGTATCGAAGTCCTGGTTGCAGCACTTATACCGGGGCAACAAGCATGTCCGGTGTCTTAATCGAGCTTAGGCGCGGCGGGCTCTATCTGTCCTGCGAGGTCTATGAGCGCTTCTTCGCGGGGCTGGAGACCGTGGTCCTTCTGCGGCGAAAGAGCGACCTGGTTGTGCTGCCTGTGCGTCACCCGGCGGCGGGCGGTTATTTGCTGAAGCGGCGCAACGGAGTTGGGGATCGCGTTGTCTTCGCCCCGATTTTTTTCGTGAACATGGGATCAGCGATGATGCCGACTGCAAACTTGAGGCCGACTGGGATGCCGAGCAGGTAGGGCTAATTGCCAGCGAATGTTTTGCTAGCACGCATTTTGCATACTAAGTTTACTATTCGTAATTTATATAGACAGGTAAAGGAAAGTGCGTTAGCATTTTTGCCAATAAAGTAAGCTGCATCTCACGCGGTCAGTGGAGGAACCCAAGAATGAACGGCGATCGCGTTGGCGACGAAGTGCGGGCAGCGTTGAGTGTGGCGGACGATGCGGGCGCAAGTCCCTCGGAGCGAACCGAAATGCTCATGGAAATCGCCATGGGGCTGCAGCAGCGTCCGAAAAATCCCGAGCAGATCGCCGCCGCCGTTTTTCTCTACGACCGCGCCTTGGCGCTCTGCCCCGAGGACCAGCGCCTGCTTGACGCGCGTATCATGGCGCGCAAGGGCACGGCGCTTCTCGTCCTGCCGGAAGGCGGCACGCTGGCGCTGCAGCAGGCCCGCGAGGCTTTCGAGGCCGCCATCCCGCATTTCACCGATTTCGGACGTCCGGAGGAACTGGCCGAGACAGAGATGAACCTTGGTCTTGCCATCCAGAATCTCGCCGGTCAGCACAAGGCCCGCATCACCGACGCGATCTCGGCCTATCAGCGTGCTTTGCGCACCTTCGACAAGCTGCGGTTCCCCAAGGAATTTGCCATCGTGCAGAACAATGTGGCGACTGCTTTCCTGTCGATGCCGTTCACCGACTCCAGAGCCAAAATGCGGGAGGCGCTGGCCGTGCAGGCGTTCGAGGAAGGCCTGAAGGTTGTCAATCTGATCGATCATCCGACCGAGTACGCCATGCTGCAGAACAATCTCGGCAACGCACTGCAATATGCTTCATCGAGTCGTACGCTGGAAAATAATTTGCGCGCGCTTGACGCTTACGATGAGGCCCTGAAAGTCCGATCGCGTGAAACGATGCCCCTCGAATTTGCCAATACGATCGCCAACAAGGCGAACTGTGTATGGAACCTGCCGGACGATCCAGAGCATCCCGAACGTGGCAATCGAGTTAACCTGCTTCTCGCGCAACAGTATTACCAGGAATGTCGTACTATTTTCAGCCGTAGCGGCGAAGCAGAAAAATCTCGCTTCGTTGCCGAGGCCTGCGACCAGATCGGCCGCGAATTGCTTGCCGTGGCGCCCACGAACGGAACCGGCGCGCACGCGCAAACCGGGTGATGGTTATTTCATCAAGCATACGAAAGGAGAATGGCAAGTGACGGCAGTAGTACTCACAATAGGCAGCGTCGCATTGGCGCTTGCAACAGGGCTCGTGGCCTCGGGTATCGGCGGAGCCATCGGCGGCGTGGCGACCGGTGGCAAGGCTCTCGGCAACGAGCTGGCCGCTATGTTGGGCTCCTTCTATGGCCCGGTTGGCGGATTCTCCGGCGTGCTTGCTGGTATCGTCATCCTGGCTCTTGTCGGCTGAGGCGGCGCCATGTGGGAAATGGCCAAGAGCTCCATCCTCCTGTTTTTGCGCGGGAAACTGTTTTCCGAACCGTCCAAGGTCTATCGCCAATCGGCGATAGGCGCCGTCACAACAGCTGTGCTGGTCGTAGTGCTGGCCAAGCTCGGCCTGCCTGTAGCCGCAGCGACTGCGATCGCCGGCTTGATCGGGGGTGCGTTGCAGCCATATCTCTTCAAAGATCTGCGGTATCGGTGAGATGAACGCCGTCGACCTCATCCCGACTAAACGCGACGATCTCGCCGGTCTTGCCGGCGACATCCTGCGGGTCGAGGCGATCTTCGCCATTTGGGACGAGACCCAGCGTAGCGCCGTCGAAGCCTACCGGCGCGCCATCGAAGACCTGAACGGCGAGGCGCTACGCCGGCTGGTGAAGGCGCTGAAAGAAGAGCCTGCCGCGCTCGCGGCCATGAAGCAAGCGGTGACCGACGAGGTCGTCTACGCCGTGCTTCGCCGTCACAACATCTTGAAACCCAGCCTTAGCGAACGGGTGGGGGCAGCACTTGATGGCGTGCGCCCGATGCTCGCCTCGCATGGCGGCGATGTCGAACTGGTCAGCGTGAGGCCGCCGGCGATCGAGGTGCGCTTTGTCGGCGCCTGCGATGGATGCCCGGCTTCGGCCCTGACCTTTCATGCCGGCGTCAAAAAGGCCATCGAGGAGGCCTGTCCGGAGATCTCCGACATCATCCAGATCAAGAGCATGAGCAATGCGGCCGAGAATGACAGCGTCCGCTTCGTCAGCCCGTTCGCGCTCGGCGCCGTCGGCGGCTGGCACCTGGTCTGCCGCCTCGACGAAATCCCGCTCGGCGGCATAAGCACCCTCGTCGTCGGCGGGCAGGACGTGATCCTGTCGCGACAGGATGCGATCGTGTCCTGCTTTCAGAATGCCTGTGCTCATCTCGGCATTCCGCTCGATAGCGGCGATGTCGAACAGGGCATCATCACTTGCCCGCATCACGGCTTCCAATACGACCTTTCCAGCGGCGAATGCCTGACAGCTCCGGAAGTGGCGCTGCAGTCACACGCCGTGCGCGTTATCGGCAATCGCGTCGAGGTGAGGCTATCATCGTGATGCGCATCTCGCTCTCGCCTGACTATCGCCGAGCCCTGCCGCCAGTTGGCATGGCACTGCCGCCGATGCTCGACCCAGCCGGCGCGCGCGTCGTACTTGGCAACCAAGTGGATGCCGACGGGCTGCCTGACTCGGTCGCGCCGAAACCGCATACGCTATTCGGGCCGCGGGGCGTCTGCTTCGCGCCGCACGAAGGGCCGTGCTTCGTTGCCGACACCGGCCATCATCGCTTGATGGTCTGGAACAAGGTGCCGGATCAAGACAATGCACCTGCCGACCTTTTGATCGGCCAGCCCGACTTCTTTTCCGAAGGCCGCAACGCGCGCGGCGTGGTCGGTGCGGCGACCTTGAACATGCCGACCGGCATTTCGACCGACGGCACGATACTCGCCGTCGCCGACGCATGGAACCACCGTGTGCTGATTTGGCGCACTCTGCCCGAGCATTCGAACCAACCGGCGGACCTGGTGCTGGGGCAGGCGGATTTTTTGAGCGGCGTTGCCAACCGTGGCGATGCCGTTGCGGCCGCCGACACGCTGAACTGGTGCTATGGTGTCACCGTCGCCGACGGACGGCTGTTTGTCGCAGACACCGGAAATCGTCGTGTGCTGGTCTGGAACTCGCTTCCTCAACGCAACGGCCAGGCCGCTGATCTGGTGCTGGGCCAGACGGATATGGTAACGCGCGACGACAACGCGTCGGGCTCGGGCGCCGCGGTCGGCATGCGGTGGCCGCACAGCGTGGCTGTCGATGACAGCCGGATCCTGGTGGCGGATGCCGGCAACAACCGCATCATGGTCTGGAACTCGATGCCCAATGTCGACGGCGCGCCATGCAGCTTCGTGCTGGGCCAATCGAGCTTCGACGGCAACGACCACAACCGTGCCGGTTACCATCCCAACTATCGCTCGCTCAACATGCCTTACGGGACGGTCGTTCACGACGGCCTCGTTTTTTGTGCCGACACCGCCAATTCCCGTCTGGTCAGCTATTCCCTTGATGATCTCGGGATGGACCGCGCCGCTTCCGGCCTCGCCGCCCAAACCAGCTTCTGCGACAAGGGCGACAATCGCTGGCGTTTCGCCGCACGCGATAGCGTCTGCTGGCCGTTCGCGCTGTCGGCGTCAGGTACAACGCTGGCGGTTGCCGACACCGGCAACAACCGCGTGCTGTTGTGGGAGGTGGCCGCATGAACACGCTGCTTTGCGTGCCGCGCACCGATCCGGCCGAAACGGTCGAGATCAGGCTGCGCGGTCGCGTGCAGGGCGTCGGCTTCAGGCCGACCGTGTGGCGGATCGCCCGCAAGCTCGGTCTCGATGGCGACGTTCTCAACGACAGCGAGGGTGTGCTCATTCGCCTGCGTGGCGCCGTGTCCGCCGTTTCCGCGCTGATCGACGAGTTACGAACATTGCCACCGCCGTTGGCCGAAATCACCGCTATCGAGACGCGTGGCTACTGTGGCACAATCGAGCCGGGTTTCGTCATCGTCGACAGCGTGGTCGGTGCGGCACGCACCGAAATCTCACCCGACGCCGCCATATGCGACGCATGCGCGGCCGAGATCGCCGACCCGTTCCTGAGCCGCTTCCGCTACCCCTTCACCAACTGCACCCACTGTGGTCCAAGGCTGAGCATCGTGCGCGCCGTGCCCTATGACCGCGCCACGACGACCATGGCGCCCTTCCCGCTCTGCGAAGCTTGTGGTACGGAATACCGCGACCCCGCCGACCGCCGCTTTCACGCCGAGGCGACCGCCTGTCATGTCTGCGGGCCGAAAGCCCGGCTGATCCGTTTCGACGGCCGCGCGCTCTCCTTTGAACAATATTCGATGCTCGACGACGTTGATGCCGCACTCGGCCTGATCCAGAAGGGCGAGATCGTCGCCATCAAGGCACTTGGCGGCTACCAGCTGGCTTGTGACGCCACCCGGCCGGAGGCTGTCGCCATGCTGCGCAAGCGCAAGCGCCGCGATGCAAAACCCTTCGCGCTGATGGCGCGCGATCTGGATGTGATCAGACGCTATGCCACGGTCAGCGACGAGGAGGCTGCCGCGCTGACAAGCCGCGAGGCGCCGATCGTGCTGCTTGCCGCCGACGGGCCGGAGAAACTGCCGGAGGCAATCGCGCCAGGTCTCGGCACGCTCGGCTTCATGCTGCCGTCGACGCCACTGCATCTGCTCCTGCTTCGCAGGATGACCCGCCCGGTCGTCATGACCAGCGGCAACCTATCGGACGAACCGCAGGTTATCGACGATGCCGAAGCGGCAAAGAAACTGTCTGAAATCGCTGCCTACGCCTTGATCCACAACCGCGACATCGCAAATCGCATCGACGATTCCGTTGTGCGCCGCATGGGTGGAAAACTGCGGGTGCTGCGCCGCGCGCGTGGCTATGCACCGGCCTCGATCGCGCTGCCGTATGGTTTTGAACAGGCGCCGGAAATCCTCGCCTATGGTGCGGAACTGAAATCGACCTTCTGTCTGGTCAAAGACGGACGCGCGGTGTTGTCGCAGCACCAGGGAGATCTCGAAGACGCGCTGACCTACGACGACTACCGCAATAACCTTGGGCTCTACCGGGATCTGTTCGACCATCGGCCGGTGGCGCTGGCGGCGGATCTGCACCCGGAATATCTCTCGGCAAAACTGGCGCGAGCGACAGCTGCCGCTGAAAACCTGCCACTGCTGGAAATTCAGCACCATCACGCTCACGCTGCCGCCTGCCTCGCCGAAAACGGCCGCGCGCTCGATGCTGCACCTGTTCTGGCTGTCGTGCTCGATGGGCTCGGCTATGGCTCGGATGGCGGCATCTGGGGCGGAGAATTCCTGCTGGCCGACTATCGCCGCTTCGAGCGGCTGTGCACCTTCAAACCGGTCGCCATGCCCGGCGGCGCGCAAGCCGTGCGCGAGCCATGGCGCAACCTCTATGCCCACCTGATGACCGAAATGGGCTTCGCCGCCTTCAAGATGAATTTCGAGGATCTCGACCTGTTCGCCGCCCTTTCTGCCAAGCCGCTTGCAACCATCGGCGCCATGCTCAAGGCTTCGCTCAATTCACCCAAGGCATCGTCCTGCGGCCGACTCTTCGATGCGGTCGCAGCCGCTGCCGGATTGTGCTTCGACCGGCAGGCCTATGAGGGCGAGGCCGCGGCTCGCCTCGAAGCCGTTGTCTGCCACAAAACCTTTGTCGAGGAAGGCGATCATCTCGCCTATCCCTTGCCGATCCCGAACCTGAAAGGCTCTGGGCTTCCTTATATCGAACCGCTCGGCATGTGGAATGCCATCCTAGGCGACCTCATCCTGAAAACCCCGGCCTCGGTCATTTCGGCCCGTTTTCACAAGGGCCTGGCGAAGTCGATCGCCGCTATGGCGCTGAAGCTGGCACGAGGTGATGAGGACGATGCCCCGCCGCGTTTTGACACGGTCGTGCTGTCGGGCGGATGCTTCCAGAACAAGGTGCTGTTCGAGCAGGTTCTCAGCAGGGTTGAGGCCGTGGATTTCAAGGTTCTGACGCACGCGAAAGTCCCTGCCAATGATGGCGGCATCGCGTTCGGCCAGGCGACCGTAGCCGCCGCTCACCTCATCGACGCCGGGCAAGTCCGGCAGAAAGCGAGCTGACCATGTGCCTCGGAATCCCAGGACGGATCGTCAAGATCGATGACCACCTGAAGAAGCTGGCGACGGTCGATGTCAGCGGCGTCAGGCGGCAGGTCAACATTGCCTGCATCGTCAACGAAACCCATTCCGTCGACGACTGCGTCGGCGACTGGGTGCTGATCCATGTCGGCTTCGCCATGAGCCGCATCGACGAGCATGAGGCCGCCGAGACCCTGAAAATTCTTACCGAACTCGGCGAAGTACAAGCCGAAATGGAGTCGATGAGGCTGTCGTCGGTGCATTAGACCGCCGTCGGCGCGCTTCAAGTCTGTTTTTATGCACGTCGTTGTCCCAAAACCGCTCCGCACTTTTGGGCGGCATGCAAGAGGAGGACGCCAGAATGTCCAGCGAAAGCGAACTGAAAGCGCTCTATCCGTTCCTGCACGGCAAGGCGCAGGACCCGGAAAAGATGAATGCGGCTTTGCTGCATTCCGTTGCCGAGAAAGCGCGCGACACCCTTGAAACCAATGAGAGCTTCTTCGGCGGCCAGGCCGAAATCCTGGTCGCGGCCGCGCACACGCTGGCGGATGTCTACCGCAACCATGGCCAACTCTTTTCGATGGGCAATGGTGGCTCGAGCTGCGATGCTTCGCATGTCGCCGTCGAGTTCGTCCATCCGGTCACCGCCGGCCGGCCGGCGCTCGCCGCCACCAATCTCGTCGCCGACCTCGCCATGATCTCAGCCGTCGGCAACGACCTCGGTTTCGACCATGTCTTCGTGCGCCAGCTGCTGGCGCACGCCCGCAAGGGCGACGCCGTCATCGGCATTTCGACCAGCGGCAATTCGCAGAACCTGGTGTCGGCCTTCGCCAAGGTCAGGGAGATGGGCGTTCACACGATCGGTCTCGCCGGTGGCGACGGCGGTCGCATGAAATTATCCGGCACCCTCGATCATCTGCTGGTCGTGCCGTCGACCTCGATCCACCGCATCCAGGAATGCCACGTCGCTGCCTACCACATCCTGTGGGACCTCGTGCACACGCTGCTCGCCGACGAACGTGGTTCCGCCGCCGGAAAAGGAAGCGTCCAATGAAATACACCGACGAATTCCGCGACCGCGAAAAAGCAAAAATCCTGATCAAGGAAATCAACAAGCTCGCCGCCACGATCGAGATCGCTAGGACGCGTCCAATCAACATCATGGAAGTGTGCGGCGGTCACACACATTCGATCTTCCGCTATGGGCTTGAAGGCATGCTGCCCGACGCCATCGAACTGGTGCATGGCCCCGGCTGCCCGGTCTGCGTCTTGCCGATGGGCCGCGTCGACGACTGCGTATCGATCGCCGAACGGCCCGAGGTGATCTTCACAACCTTTGGCGACGCCATGCGCGTGCCGGGTTCGAAGAAGAGCCTGCAGCAGGCCAAGGCCGACGGCGCCGATGTGCGCATGGTCTATTCGCCGATGGATGCGCTGACGCTGGCCAGGAAGAACCCGGATCGTGAGGTTGTGTTCTTCGGCCTCGGTTTCGAGACCACCATGCCGTCCACCGCGCTGACCGTGCTGCAAGCTGAAGCCGATGGCATCGAAAACTTCTCGGTGTTCTGCAATCACATCACCATCGTGCCGACGATCAAGGCGATCCTCGACAGCCCCGACCTGCATCTCGACGGCTTCCTCGGCCCAGGCCATGTCTCGATGGTCATCGGCACCGCGCCCTACGAATTCATCGCCGACTTCTACAAGCGGCCGATGGTCGTCGCCGGCTTCGAGCCGCTCGACGTGCTGCAGTCGATCTGGATGGTGCTGAAGCAGATCAAGGATGGTCGCGCCGAGATCGAAAACCAGTATGCCCGCATCGTGCCTGAGGCCGGCAACAACGCGGCACTTGCCGCGGTCGGCAAGGTCTATGAACTGCGTGAATTCTTCGAATGGCGAGGGCTTGGCTCCATCGACCATTCCGGCGTCAAGGTGCGCGACGACTACGCCCGCTTCGATGCCGAGCGCAAATTCGCCATTCCCGGGGTCAAGATCGCGGACCCGAAATCCTGCCAATGCGGCGAGGTGCTGAAGGGCGTCATCAAGCCATGGCAGTGCAAGGTGTTCGGCATCGCCTGCACGCCGGAAATGCCGCTCGGCGCGCTGATGGTTTCGTCCGAAGGCGCTTGCGCCGCCTACTACCAGTATGGCGGCGTCAAGAAGCACACGGCGGCCCGGCCCGATGCCAGCGTGGCGGCCGTGTCATGAACGTGCGGCCACCGCCACCCAAGCGCGTGCTGGGGGGCGTTTTCATCCCGACCGTGACGCTTGCCCATGGCGGCGGCGGCAAAGCGATGAAGGATCTGATCGACGACGTGTTCATCAGCGCCTTTGCCGGCGCGGCACCTGAGGTTCTGGAGGACCAGGCCCGTTTCGATCTGACAATGCTGGCGACTCATGGCGACCGCCTCGCCTTCACGACAGACTCTTTCGTGGTGGATCCGCTGTTCTTTCCGGGCGGCGACATCGGCAAGCTTGCCGTCTACGGCACCGTCAACGACCTCGCCGTCGGCGGCGCAAAGCCGCTCTATTTGTCCTGCGCCGTCGTCATCGAAGAAGGCATGCAGGTCGAGACGCTGCGCCGCATAGCGCTGTCGATGGCCGAGGCCGTGCGCGAGGCCGGCGTCAGCATCGTTACCGGCGACACCAAGGTCGTGCAGCGCGGCGCATGCGACAAGATCTTCATCACCACCACCGGCATCGGTGTGATCAGGCCAGGCCTCGAACTCGGCATTGATCACGTGAAGCCGGGCGATGCCATCCTGGTCAATGGGCTGCTCGGCGACCACGGCGCGGCGATCCTGTGCGCACGCGGCGACATGGAGCTGGAAACCTCGATCGAAAGCGATTGCGCGGCCTTGCACGGGTTGATCGAGGTGCTGCTGGCAGCCGCACCCGGCACGCGTTGCATCCGCGATGCGACGCGCGGCGGTGTCGCCACGGTCCTCAACGAGATCGCCGACGCCTCCGGTGTGTCGATCGAGATCGACGAAGCTTTGACGCCGCTACGCGAGGAAGTGCGCGGCTTCTGCGAGATCCTCGGTCTCGACCCGCTCTATCTCGCCAACGAAGGCAAGATCGTCGTCGTCGTGCCACCTGAGGAAAGTGCGGCGGCACTTGCCGCTCTCTCCGGCCATGCGCTGGGCCAGGGGTCATCGATCATCGGCCATGCCGTGCGCGGCGAGGCAGGGCGCGTCACCATGCAGACGGTATTCGGCGGCCGGCGCATCGTCGACATGCTGGTCGGCGAACAATTGCCGCGGATTTGCTGATGCACGAGCTCGGCATCACCCGCAACATCGTCTCAATCGTCGAGGAAGCGGCGAAGGGCCGCCGTGTCAAACGGGTGACGCTCGACGTCGGGCAATTCTCCGGCGTGATGCCCGACGCTATCCTGTTCTGTTTCGACATCGTCGCCAAGGGCACGCTGCTCGATGGCGCGCTTCTCGACATCCAGAAGATAGCGGGGCGGGCGCGTTGCCGGAGTTGCGGCGGGGCCTTCGACACCACCACGCTCTACCAGGCCTGCGCCTGCGGCTCCCGCGCCATCGACCGGCTGGCGGGTGAAGAGCTGAAAATCCGGGAAATGGAAATCGAGGAGGCTCCCTGATGTGCGGAACCTGTGGTTGCGGCTCGAAGGACGAAACGCGAATCCTCGACCTCCAGACCGGCAAGGAAACGGCGCTGGGCAACGCGCATGATCATGCCCGTCCGCATGACGACGGCATGCAGCATCGGCACGACCACGGTCATGAGCACAGCCACACTCACCCGCACGACCACGACGACGGTCACATCCATGATCACGAACATCCGCACTGCCACTCTCATGCGCATAGCCACGGCCATGAGCAAGGCCACGACCACCGGTCGGACCACGTGCATGAGCATCACCATCATCACGATAATGCGCATGGCGATGCGGAATTGCATGAAGCCGGTCACGATCATTCCCACGGTCATCACGACCACGCCGATGGCCATCACGATCACTCGCATGATCATGGCCATGACCATGACCGTGACCGTGACCATGACCATGGTCACAGCCACAACCAAGGCCACAATCTGGTGGTCGAGCTTGAGGCGCAGATACTTGCCAAGAACGATATGCTCGCCGCGAAGAATCGGGGTTGGTTCGCCGGCCGCGAAATCCTGGCGCTGAATCTGGTCTCCTCGCCCGGCTCCGGCAAGACGACGCTACTCGAGCGCACCATCCGCGACCTTAAGGACAGGATGCCGATCTCGGTCATCGAAGGCGACCAGGCGACTGCCAATGACGGCGAGCGCATCCGCGCCGCCGGTGCCGCCGCTGTCCAGGTCAACACCGGCGCCGGCTGCCATCTCGAAGCCGATATGATTGCCAAGGGCCTTGCCGAGTTGAAGCCGGCAGTCGGCTCTGTGGTCATGGTCGAGAATGTCGGCAACCTCGTCTGTCCGGCAATGTTCGATCTCGGCGAGCGCGCCAAGGTCGTCATCCTGTCGGTGACCGAAGGCGACGACAAGCCGCTGAAATACCCGCATATGTTTCGAGCGGCGGAGATCATGGTCATCAACAAGACGGACCTGTTGCCGCATGTCGATTTTAATGTCGAGGAGGCCATCGCCAATGCGCAAACGGTCAATCCGCAGATCAGGGCGATCCAGGTCTCGGCGAAAACCGGCGACGGGCTCGCCAGCTGGTACGACTGGCTGCAGGGTGAGGCGGCTCAAGCGCGGCTTGCAGGTTAAGCGATATCACAATGCCTCGACACGAGGCTTGCCATCACATCATCGGATCGAGAGGACGAAGTCATGAAGGACACGATCGTATCCGCTTTGCCGCCGACACAACATGCGCCGGCGGGTCATGGACTTCCCAATCCCTTCGACGATCGGCCAACTCGGGTGAGAACCAGGGCGGCGATGACCTACGTCCTGCTCATCGCCGCCAACATCACGGCATGGGTATGGGCGTGGATCGCCTTTGCCGATCGGCCAGCGCTGCTCGGCACCGCACTGCTCGCCTATATGTTCGGCCTGCGCCATGCCTTCGACGCCGACCATATCGCGGCGATTGACAATGTCGTGCGCAAGCTGACGCAGGAAGGCAAGGCGCCCTACTCGGTCGGCCTCTTCTTCTCGCTCGGGCACTCGAGCATTGTCATCGTGGCCTCCATCGCCATCGCCGCAGCAGCGACAATGATGCAGTCCAGGCTGGACGAATTTCATAGCATAGGCGGCGTCATCGGCACCGGCGTGTCAGCGCTGTTCCTGCTGGTGATCGGCATTGCCAACCTGTTTATCCTGAGAGGCATCTGGGCGGCGTTCTCTCGCGCGCGGCGCGGCGAAAAGGTCGTCGACGAAGACCTCGATGCGTTGCTTGCCGGTCGCGGCTTCATCGCCCGCATCTTCGGCCCGCTGTTCGGCATCGTCTCGCGCTCATGGCACATGTATCCGATCGGCTTCCTGTTCGGCCTCGGCTTCGACACCGCCACTGAAATCGGCCTGCTCGGCATTTCGGCAACCCAGGAGGCGCAAGGAATGTCGTTCTGGTCGATCCTTGTCTTTCCAGCACTCTTCACCGCTGGGATGTCGCTGATGGACACGACCGACAGCGTCCTGGTGACCGGCGCCTATGGCTGGGCTTTCGTGAATCCGATCCGCAAGCTGTGGTACAATCTTACCATCACGGCGGCGTCCGTGGCCGTGGCGATCTTCATCGGCGGCATCGAGGCGCTTGGCCTGATTGCCGACAAGCTCGGCCTCGAAGGTGGGATCTGGGGCTTCGTCGGCGCGATGAACGACAACCTCGCCAATTTCGGTTTCGCGGTTGTCGGCATCTTCCTCGCCAGTTGGCTGATATCCACTGCGGTATACAAGGCGAAGGGCTATGACAGCTTGTCGGTTCGGCAAGCCCGATTGGATCGATGACTTGCAACAAGTTGATCCATGATTTGAGGTTCGTCGGCATATAGGCAGGCATTGCGCCGGCGGATGGCCGGGGAAGGCCCTGGAGCCACAGGAAGACCTCCATGGTCTTCCATGCGTCTTGCCCGCCCGAGCCAAGCCGATTTGGGGTCAGCACGGCGTTGAGGCCAGAGCGCCCGCCGATCTTCTGACGAGAGCGCGACTGCCTGCGTCCTCGTCGCGCACATCCGAACCCACGCGACGCCTCGCAAGGCCTCGTCGTATCATCAGGATCCAAGTATCCATGATCATGAAGGACAATTAGCCCAAAGCCTAAAAGCTAATTTGACTAACTCTAGACGAACTGTTGAAGACATTTTCCAGTACTTTCTCATTGCGCACGCGCTGATAACCTTCTCGATCCTTCGCAAACGCGCGTGCTGGCCGCGCGGTCACGCTAATATAATCTGTCGGTCGTGACAATCGCGGGCATCAAGGAGCGAGCGGTTTCGGTCGGCGTTGGGCGCAGTAATAAGCAGCCACAACATTATTTCGAAATACTTCGCCTTTGAAATCGGATTTTGTTCACCTGGCGCTTTAATCCGGGCGGAGGGCGATGAAATGCGGAGGAACGGGGCTGGACAGGGCCGAGTACGTTCGGACCTTGCAGCCTGCGGGGCTAGATCTTCGTCCTGAGGCCTTTGGGATCGAAGAAAGCCTGCAGCGATGCGTCGGCGTCGAACAGCTCGCCGTCTATTTCGATCTGCCAGCTTCCCGAGTCGATCCACCCGCGACTGACTCCACCAGCGTGGTTGACGTAGCCGAGTCCTATCGATGACCCCAGGGTAAAGTTCCGGACCCCAGAGGAGATGTAGCCGACAATGCCACCATCGTAGCGGATTAGCTCCTCGCGAAAGAGTAGGGGGCTTTGGATCCCGCAGCTTAAACGACAGAAGCGGCTTGCGCGGCGTGCCTGCCGCCTTCTGGGCCTCTGTGGCGGCCTTGCCTTGGAAACCACAGGCCTTTGACCAGTCGATCGTAAACCCAAGTCCGGCCTCGAGCAGTGTGTCGACCGGGGTTAGGTCAAGCTCGTACTCACGGTATGCTCGCTCGGAGCGGAGGTGCTCCAGGGCGTGATAGCCTGCCGGACGTAACCCGTGCTCGCCACCGGCTTCCCACAAGATATCAAAAACGTGCTGAGCCATCTCAGTGGGAATGTGGAGCTCCCAGCCCAGTTCTCCGATGTACGTCAGCCGGTTGGCGATAACCCATGCTCTCCTTGTCTGCGTGCGCGCCATTAAGCAATCCACTTGTGCTCGTGCCTGACAAGATTAAAAGCTTCGACTAGGCTGTGGTCTGTTTTACTGTGTTTCGTTTCTCGAAGCGATGTATCGCCGTCAGTGCTGCAGTGATGGCGTCGATTTGCGCCATCCATCCAGCTTGGTCGCAATCATCGGATGTCTCATCATCGGGCACGGCGTTTTTCGTCAGCGCCGACGGATGGCTGGTCACTAACGCGCACGTCGTCGACGGTTGCAAGAGCGTAACGGTGGTCGGCCGAGGTGAGGTCACCGACCTTAAGGTCGACGTTCAAAAGGACTTGGCTGTTGACAAGAGTGCTGGCGCCGTACCGGCTGTCCTCAAGTTGAGGAATTCTGAGCCGCGGCTGGGAGAAGACGTCGCGGCGTTCGGCTACCCGCTAACGACCGCCCTGTCGAGTTCAGTGAAGATCACGACCGGCAACGTGAACTCGCTACTCGGAATCGGTGACGACTCCCGCTACCTGCAGATTTCTACGCCAATTCAACCAGGCAATTCCGGCGGTCCCCTCGTAGATCGAAGCGGTGCGGTCCTCGGTATCACGACGGCGGTCCTAAACGACCGCGCGACCGGCACAGATAATGTGCCCCAGAACGTCAACTTCGCCGTCAGGGGAAGTGCGGTTCGATCGTTCCTTCAGAGCCGAGGCGTGGCATTCGATGCCGTCGATGCCATCGGGCCGCACCTGGAGACTGCGGATCTCGCAGAGAAAGTCGCACCAGCTGTGGTGCTGGTCCTCTGCCATAGTCGTGAGAGTGCTGCTGTCACCGACGCGGCGCCCGCTACGAGCAGCCCCGCCCCCGAGCCCTACGTGGCGTCGCGACCCTTCCGCAGCGTTGACGATTACGACGTGATCGGTTTTGACTACGCGACGCTGCGAAACGTTTCCGAGGCTCAATGCCACGCAGCCTGCAATGCCGATCGTTCTTGCCGAGCTTCGACCTACAACAAGCTGGCTCGATTTTGCTTTCTGAAGAGCGACGCCAAGTTGCTCGTGAAGAACCCGGATGCGTCGGCCAGCGTGGCCGAAGAACTGAGTTCTAGCGTGCTGGTGTCCACGTTCGCCGTCGCTTCTGGTCGTGACATGGTGGGCGGCGACTACGCGCGCATAAAGACAGATTTCGTGGGATGCTACATTGTGTGTGAGGCCATTCTGCAATGCCGCGCCTTTGCGTTCGTGAAGAAGAAGCCTACGTGCTGGCTGAAGGATCGGTTGGGGTCGCTTTCGGCAGAGCTGGGCGTCGATCTCGGCGTCAGGTGAACCCGCCTCGCTCGCGGCGCGCGCCTTCCGCCTCGTCAAAGACCCGGAGCTAGACGATGATTCGTGCCTTCCTTGTCGTGACGATCGCGACCCTCTTCGAAAAAGCCGCTCGCTATCGTCCTCGCAGGCCACAACGGTTCAGGAAAGTCCACGATGTGGCGGAAAGTCCTGTCGGATCGTCTGCAAATTCCACTCATCAATGCTGACCGGATGATGCTGTCGATTCTGCCTGAAACGGGCAGCGATGGGGCTCTTGTTCCCGGGCACAATCTCTCAGGGATACCGATAGAAGCTGGATGAAGGTGGCGCAGGATGGCGTTCAAGCTTTCGTCGGCCATGCGATGCAGTCCAAAGTTCCCTTCGCTATGGAGACGGTCTTTTCGTATTGGGAAGAGCTTCCGGATGGCATCGTTCATTCCAAGCTCGATCTCATCCGTGACATGCAGGCAGCAGGCTATTTTGTTCTGCTGCTATTCGTCGGCCTCGCCAATGTCGAACTTTCAATCCTGCGCGTTCAGACTCGTGTCGCGGAACATGGGCATGACGTTGAGACGGAGCGGCTGCTGCGCCGGTTCCCGAAAACCCAAAGAGCCATCGGGGCAGCGTCAATGATTGCCGATGCATCGGTGTACGTAGACAACAGTCGAGGAGGGGTTGGCCTTCACGGTCTGCCGTGTGCAAGTGGGCGAACAGTGCCTGTACGATCTGAGGCAGACGGGCCGCTCGGTACCATCGGCGATCGCACAATGGATTGATATCGTCAGCCCGCAAGCATGAAACGCAACAGCTTCTCCTTTGACAGCAGCCCGGCATCCTCGAGCGCCTCGAAATCCGGCAGTCGCGCAGCGTCTCAAGCCCGAACTCCAGCAGGAATTCTTTGGTGGTGACGTAGGTGTAGGGCGCGCCGGGTGTTGGGCTGCGCGGACCGGAGGCGATCAGACCGGCACCGCGCAGATGGCCGATCAGGTCGACCGCTATTGCGGCGACGGGTATGGAGACAGAGTGGGCCAACTCTTTGCGAGGTCGATACCAACTGTGGCAAGCTCGGACATAGATGGCTCCTCTGCTAGGGACGATAACATCCCGACTATGGCGCAATACGACGCCGGGAGAAGCTCAAGGCGCTGCTGCGCAAGAAGGCGGCCAGAACCTTCAACGCCCTCTCCGACGCTCTCGGCGAAATCTGCCACCTTTTTGACCCGACACAGTGTCGAAACTTCTTCAAGGCTGCCGGATATGAGGCCGATTAAGCGCGACACGCGCTTTAATCGGCGTCCGCTGCCAGAGGCACGCAAGCTGCGGCGATATTTGGAGAAGTTCAGCTGCCGATCTCATCCCGAACTTCGCTGAACGCCACCGTTCTCGGGAGGTCGTTCAAGCCCTTCGTTGAGTCAACCATCAATCAGGCAATCGCCAAGCGGTTTGCCCAAGAAGCAACAAATACAATGGACGCCGCGTGGCGTCCAACTGCGAACGCGCATCCTCGACGGCACGCTCGACAGCGACTTCAAGCGCTGGCGAGAAACGGCTGAGACCAGAAAATGCACCCAAGCTGGCCGCCTGACGACCCCCAGCTTTTTCATGCTCCCCTTCCTGATCAGCACTCGCCAATACGCGTCAGTCGCAACATCTCCTTCAAAAAAATTCATAGACTCTTAGCAATTCCAAACGGCTGGGTAGGGTAGACCTATCGCAACATCTTAGGTCAGCGGGTCAACGCCATTGTGCCATGTAGTCTCCGGCCGCCGAACGCGGCAAGTCACTTTAAACAGGACGTCAAGAAGGATGCTCACCTCTGTAAAGGAGCGTATATATCATACTTAATATAATGATGCGGCTATCAAATAATTATCAAATGTACAAGCCGTTAAGCCAAATAGAAAAGGTGTCTAACCAAGTTGCCTTTCTTTTTATCATTCATGATTATTACCAATGATGACACTGTCAATCGCCTAAGGACGGCGGCATTTATTATGCGACGCGCAAGCAGAGACGATAGATCCACTCACTCATCCAGGCACTCAGACGAGACCGCTCTATTCGGAACTAAGTCTGTGACTTTCGCTGAGATTTCAGATGAGGACCACTGCCTCGTCAAGCGGAGGCGAATTGGCTGCTGCAATCGTTACTTGCGGCCGCGAGCGAGAATTGTCGGAACAAGGCCAAGCTCATGAATTGCCGTCTCGCCGTCCCGGTGACCACGCACGGCCCGGTTGATCGGAGGGGTGAGGATTCGACCAAAGGCAACTGCGGCCAAACGAATCGGTTTGCAATTCCGGCTTCGCCGAAACGCGGATTGTGCTGTGCTGACCCCGGTTTCTCCCAAGAGCCTCAGTGGCACCGACATGCAGAGCCGATGCCCGCGAGGAAGCTCGCAGAACACTACCCTCCCAAGAGGAGAGACAAACGGCTGAGCCTGCTTGCGGCTGGAAGAAGGCAAAAGAGTACGTGGGATCGCAGCTAATGAAACGTCGTAACGCCGCGCGGCAACGGCAGATGCCGAACCTTGCATCGATCGACCTGAACCTGCTGATCGTGCTTGAGGCGCTGCTGGAGTACCGTAACGTAACTCGTGCGGCCCACCACGTTGGCCGAAGCCAACCGGCAACCAGCCGGGCGTTGGCAAGGCTGCGCGGCCTGTTCGATGACGATCTCCTGGTTCGCGCCTCAACCGGATTGACTCCGACGCCGCTCGGCGATCGCCTCGCCGAAATGCTGCCGGCAGCGTTAGATTCGATCAGTGAGATCGTAACGAGCCGCTCCGCCTCCCCGGAAAGGCGGTGGAAGGCAACGATCATGTTACCCGACCATCAAGCGCTGCTCTTGCTGCCGCGGCTGTACGAGCGCGGCATTCATCTCGACATTGCCACCGATCGGCTCCTCAGCGATGCCGCGAGCCGGCTTGAGCAGGGTGAGATCGACCTGGCGATCGGGCAGATTGACGCCGCTCCCCCTGGCTACATGCGGCGCAGCCTGTACACCGACCGCTTTGCTTGCCTGGTACGCCACGAACACCCAGCCGTGACACGGGGATGGACCAGGGAGAATCTTGCGTCGCTCCGCCACGCGGCCATCTCCTCGAACTTCAACGGCGGTTTCGGCCTGATCTATGATAGCCTGGCTAGGTTAAGCTTGCCGGACCAAGACCCAATGCTGGTTTCCGACGTGCTGACGGCTGCCCTAGTGATCTCGACAACCGACATGGTGCTAATCGTACCGCAGCTCGTTGCTGCGCGACTCGCCGCCATGCTGCCGCTGACGGTCGTCGACCCGCCTGTGCAACTGCCGACCTATGAGATTGGGTTGATTTGGCACGAGCGTTGCCATCACGACCCGGGCAATAGTTGGCTGCGCCGCGAGATCGCCGCCGCGCTGAGCCCCCACAACAAAACCGTCGAAACAAACCGAGGCCCGACGGCCGAATGTTTCGTCACATCGCAATAGCGTTGAAGTCGGGCATGCCAGTCAGGGCCAGGATGGCGCGTTCGGTTGCAGATTGATAAAGCCGTCGTTCTCTAGGGCGCGGATGTTGCGTGCGAGGATTTGATGCGCTTTAGGCCGTTGATGATGTCGGCGAGCCCCGCCCGCAGCGTCTGCCCGATGGTGCCCGGGCCGAGGTCCATTGGAGGATTATCGAGCAATGCAACAGTCGCGTTGCTGTCGAGATAGCTGAGCTTGCTATGGACTGTGGCTTCGAGGCGCTCAATCGCGCCTGGCATTGCCTCGCCTTCTTCCTCGATGAGGGCGGTGAGTTGATCCGAGAGCTCATCATTGAACTGCAGGAAGATGTCGTCGACACGCCTCCAGCTTCCGCCACGGGTTTCCACATCGATCAGCCGGTTGATCCTGCTCTTTACGTCGTCCCTCAGTGTCAACGCAGTGCCGAGACACGCCTCCCATGTGTCCTTGATGTTTTCGACCAAATTCACGATGACCTTCTTGCCTTTCTGATGGTCGGTCACTTTGACGCCAAGCAGATCAACGAGGTGATCATCGTTGCCAAGCCGCTGCTCCACCACGGCGATCAGACGCTCGACAATCTCGCGCCTGCGGGCTGCATCGCCTTCTTCCTTGGGCCATTGCGACGACACTATCATCGCGATTTTTTCAGAATTCGCCTCCGCCAGGGCAAAGGAAAGCTGTCGCTCTTGAGCCTTGGCCTTGGCCAGGCGAAACAAGGTCTCTATCACCTCGTCCTGTTTGAGGGAGTTGGTCGGGACTCTGTTAAGATCTATGCCGTTTACCGCGATCTCTTCCGGGCCGGAGCCGTGTGTCTCGTCCTTGACCACGCCGTCGGCCGTCTCGTCCACGTATTGGAGATTTCGCAGATTCTCAGGACATGCCAACATCAGCATTAACCGGCTGGTGGAGTTGTGCAGCTTTGCCTCCTGCTCGTCCGGGGGCGTCGCAGCCAGCATCGGCCCAAGCCAATCGGTAACTTTCTTAGTCAATCGGGCCAACTCGGCGGTCTGGCCCGCGCCGATTTGCTCGCTCAGACTTAGAACGTGATTGGAAATTGTTGCCGCCGCGCTGGCAACGCCCTGCTTCAGCACGTCCGAAAGAGGCCGCTGCGAATGCCCTTCCGCTTCGCTCCGGTCTATCCCCTCCCCGTTTTCGACACGTTCCGAAAGGGTATCCTCGGCGTTCTTGACGGTGTTCGTCGGTTGTTCATCGTCGTCTGCCGGGAGATATTGAGAGTTCGTCATGACAGTGCCTTCAAATAACCGAACGTCTTGTTCCGTTAACACTCCAGCTTCTTCCATGTCGGGTAGCCTCAGGCCGAAGCCCCTGAAATACTCTTTCATCCTCCTTTTCACCTGCTGGAATCCGGCTTTGCCTCCGCGGGCAAGTCGCAGAAGGATAACGCCGTCTTCGTTCATCTTGCCTGTGCCGCGCTGCAGAAGCGCAAAGCCGTCTGCTTTACCATCCTCACCGGTTTCATAAGGCATTTTTTTCAGGATTCCGACCAGACTATTGAGCCCGCTCTTCTTCACCAGCACGACAGCTTTCTCCTCCGGATCCCCGATTGTGCCAACGGCAAAACAGAACTCCACATCGGCTTTGCCTTTGGTCTGTTCGATCAGGTTCAGGAACGTCAGTGCTCTTTGCCTGTTATGGGCCTTAGCCATTGTTTGTCTCCAGTTCATCCTGTCCTTGATTATGGTGTGTCGGGTGAAGGGTGGGACAGGATCCGCTCACCCATCAAAGTAACTGGCGTCTTCAGCTCGCCTCTGAGTTCATTGTTTGATAGGCTCGGGCAGATTGGTGGCTCCCGACTCAATTTGGCGGATCGCAACGCCCGCCTGATCGTCTTTTTCCAAGCAGTCCGAACCCGTCAGCCCTTGGGTCTGGCTGAGCGAACGATACAGTTCGCCGAGATTCTGGAGCGCACTGTCGATCGGCGCCTGCGCGCTCACCTGACTATTCGGCAGTATGTCGACGCGTTGGTGCAGCCACCTAAGATGATCGTCCATATAGAGCCGGACGTAAGCTTCAGGCTTGTCCGCGACCGCTCGCGAGCGGATCAGTTCCGCAACGTCAGTTGGTGGTGCCTCGCTCTTTGCGACGCCGTTACCTTTCGTCATTCCGTCCTCGGGGGCCGGTCGCTGCTCGAGCCTTAACTTTTGCGCCGTCGCGACAAGGAACCGCAGCATCGGCGACGTCGGCGCGGTCGGCGTATCCAAAGTTCGCAGCGCGTCATCCATGGTGCCAATTGGGCGCAGAGACACATCGCCAATGAGCTGGTCCCGGCGGAACGCGAACTCCCGGGGGTGGAGGTCTGCCGCCGGGCGCCGCAGCTGCTGGCTCACGTCACCGGCCGCGGCCGGCGCGACTGCCTGTGCATCGAGCACCCAGCTTTCTGCAGCGACAGCGTCAGCCACCTGCGGCAGCAAGTGCAGGAAAGTCCCGTAGAAACCCATTCGTGTATAAAGGCCAGGAATTTTAGCACTGAGCGGCTGTCCCGATTTACGGACCAAGACGGTTTCCGCTAACGGCGCGGCATGGTCGTCCAGACTCGAAGTGGGCGGCTGCGAGGCCGCGGGACTGGTCGCGATGATGTCGAACACGCCGCGGGGCATCGAGACGGCCTGCAGTTTCGCGCGGCTCTTCTCGATCAGTTCACTATTAAGCGCTACATGAGGTAGTGGCGGGTCCAGGAGGGCGTCGAGGTGATCAGCGAGCGCGTGCCGAAGATCGGCGTCCGCTTCGGCCGGAAACATCACGCGCCAGTCAACAGCCATCCAGTTCTTGACGACCTCGCGCTGGAGCGGAGCCTGCTTACCCAGCATCAGGTAGACATTCAGTACCTCGTAGAGAAACAAAGGATCGTGTGTTTCCGCAAGTAATGTTTCCAAGCGGGAGATCAGCCGTGGCAGCAGGACAGTATTGAGAGCGCGGTGGTACGCCGCGCGCGCTTGAAGCGAGATTTTCTTGCTTTGGTCGAGACCCAATCCCGCGAGGCGATCGCCCGCCGTGTCGCCGTCGGCATTGCCGCCCCTGATATTGCGTAGCCGCTGGAGCAATGGCAGGATGGGTCGAAGCTCGCTGTTATCAACCCGGTCGAGGTTCAGCTTCTTGGCCTCTGCGGCATAGCTGTCAGCTGTTAGACGAACGCTCTCGATCAGCGTGACGTTTCGAACATAGGTGACCGTCCAGAAGACGCCAGCGGCGATCATGGCCGCCGCACCGATCGCATAGACGCCATATCGGACCCGCCGCTGACGCCGGAGGAAGCGGGGATCGGCATCGACGAGCTCAGCTTCGGCGAAAACGACATCGCGGAGCAGCCGGCCGATGAAATAACTGCGCCGCGGGCCAGGGAGCCCAGGACAAGGCGGCCTAGCGACCTCGAATATCTGAGATCTGGCCTCCGCAACGCGATCAAACCGCGTGCCGACTTGCGTCCCGCTTACGAAGTAGACGCCGCGGAGCATAATCGGCTCCTGAAACGGATTCCGGGCGAATGCCTCCTGCAAGAACTGCTCGGTCACATACTTCAGGCTAGCAACCTGCTGTGGAAAGTCGAATATGAGTGCGCGACCTTGGGGGTTACTTTCTTGCTGCATTCGTTCAAGCAGCCTTTCGTTCAGGCGGCCAACCAGCGCATCGTATGCTGGTATGTAAGACTCCATCGGATCGCCGTCGCCCTCCGAAGGCTCTCTCGCGAATGTGAATCCGCACACGGCCTCCGTCCCCTCGCCACCAAGTTCACCGAAGAACTCGACAAATCCCGCCGCCAGATCACTCTTGGTGAATAGAACATAGACCGGCAGCTGCAGGCGGAGCTCCCTGTTTAGTTCAAGGAGCCGCTGACGGATGCAACTGGCTTGGTCGACGCTCACGTCGTCGGATGTCGAGTTCAGGTCGCTGATTGCGATGGTTACCAAGACCCCGTTCAGCGGCTGGCGCGGCCGATAGCGACGGAGCAGCCGAAGCAAGCCGCGCCAAGCCGCTTTGTCCCGCTCTGAATCGCTTTCATGAATCGTGTAGCGGCCGGCGGCGTCGATCAGCACCGCTTCGTCGGCAATCCACCATTCGCAGCTGCGCGTTCGCCCGAGGGCTCTCCGGCTGGACCTGTCCGCCAGCGGAAAGCTGAGCCCGCAATTGACGATTGCGGTGGTCTTGCCCGATCCGGGGGGGCCGATGACCAGATACCATGGCCGCTGATAGAGCCAGCTCTTGCCGACGATTCCGGCCAAGCGGCGCCCCTTGAGGATAGTAAGGGTCTCGCGGAGACGAAGGAGTGTCGTCTGCAGCTCCTTTTCAGCAGCCGTGCCAGCTCGGACCACGTCGGGGTCGGAACTCGCGGGATTCGCCTTCTTTCGCTCTGCCCCAGTCCCGTCCAGCGCGTCGGACACTTGTGATTGGACGAGGTCTTCGAAATAAGCCCGAACCCCGTCGAGTTTAGACTGAAGCGCGACGCCCACGGCATATCCGAGAATCACCATCGACGCCGCAATTTGACTGCCGAGGTCGTCGAGTGGCGTAGATTCACCGACCGAGATGTGCGGTCCGAGGATGAAGATTAAAGCACAGGCGATGCCCGCCAAGCTGACACGCACCCATAGCGACCGAAGCGTCTTTCGGATTGACTTCATGGCTGCCTCTTAGCGTGTCTTCCTGATGATGATTTCGATGCGACGGTTCTGCGCGCGGCCTTCGGGCGTATTGTTCGGCGCGATCGGCTCCGCGCGGCCTTTGCCTTCCTCTCGCACTCGCCCTGCGTCGCTCATCATGGATTTGATAATCTCGCCAGCCGCCTTGGCACGGGCAAGCGAGAGGTAGTGGTTTGAAGGAAAGACGAGCGATTGGATGGGCATGGCATCGGTGTGCCCGATCAGGACGACCGTTCCTGCCTCATCATTAAGAGATTGGCCGATCCGCAGAAGAAGCGGCACGAATGTTTTTTTCACCTTCGGACTCGCAGAATCGAACATCCCTGCGGCGTGGATGGTGACGACGACCTGCTGCGCGTCCTCGCTCACAGTGACGAGTCGATCACGGATTTCGGGCTCGAGAAAGTGACGCAGTCGATCGCCGCGCAATGCAACGGCTGGTTGCGGTACGATCCTCACCACGCTCCCTGTGCCGTTCGGCGGCAATTTCGCGAGATCGTTGAGGACTGTGTCAGCGCGGGCATTTAGTGCAAACAGGAGCCCGGTATAGATCGACAGGAGGACACCTGCCAAGAGCGCTACGACGACCCAGATCGGAACGAATTTGCGGCGCAGTTTCCGATCTTCACAGTCCCCGCGCCAGTGCAGGGACAGGTCGCGCTCCAAATCACCGCGGCCTCGGCGGATCAGACGGTAAACGTCTTCGCAAAGTACGCTGAGCTCGGCGGCTCCGCGCATAGTGACCCGGTGTCGGCCCTTAAAGCCCAACCTTATGCAGTAGTAGAGCAGTTCTAGGAGTTCGAGATTGGCGCGCGGTTTTTTTCTCAGGTGCGCCATCACGTCGAAAAAACGGTCGCCACCGAAGGTATCGCCAAACAGTGATCCGACCATGCTCCGTGTCATCCAGACGCTGTGGCTGCCCCAGCGTGTGTTGAGAACAACGTCATCGATTGTCGCGCAAAGGGCGTATTTGCAGATCTTGATCGCTGGGGAGGACAGTCCAAGCGGCATGATACGACGCTCAAAGGCACCAATCTCTTGCAACACTTTCAGGCGCAATCCCTCAACGTCGGAATGGCTGCCACCGCGCTTGAGTTGAGCGCAAAGGCCCAGCAGCGCCGCCGCGGCCGCGATCAGCGGATTAGGTTGATGGAGCGCAAGCGTCTCCCAGAAAGACTCGTTTGGTGCCGCCGCCGGCGGCGGAGGGATTTCCAGCGGCTTCTCGGCTGGCAAACGGGCCGGTGGCTGGTAAATTGGGATCGTTTTTTCAATCAACATCACCCCCCAGCTCATGCCTCTCGGAATGGGCGCTCTCGTCACGGCCCTGTGCCGGGTGCAGGTCGCCGACGCCCTCGCGATACGCGGATTCGAAGTGGGCGTCGAAGCTTCGGAGCTTATCAGTTTCGATGCTTGAGACGACTTCATCCAGGACACGGCCGAACGCATCCCAGCTTGCCGCCTTATGTTTGCTGGGCCAGATTGAACGGGTCCGCCCCAGCGCCCTTTCGATCGCTGATGGGGAGAGACGTTCACGGACACAGAACAGAGCCTTCTGCATAGTGGGCGCCCCAGGAAACTGTTTTGCTAACAGGCCCGAATGGCCCACAGTGCCATTTCGAGCTTGGGGAAGTCGCCGGCGACGTGCAGGGTCAACGCGGCGGAGCGAGGCAAGTCCATCCAGCAGCGGCTGTGCGGATCGACCTCGAAGTAGGTGAATCCAGCATGGAACGGAATCTGACGCGGCGCGACCGATATGGGATTGATGGTGATGCCCGGCAATGCGACTTTGACGAGTTCTTCGATCTTCTCGGCCGGCCCGATCTTGACATAGCGCGGGAACTCGCGTCGGAGTCGCTCGATCTCGACATCGGCCCGAGCGGCCAGCACGAAGCTTGCGGTCGTAAACAGCGACCGATCGGTCACCTCGGCGATATGGAACCCATATTTGTGCGGCCGTAGCGGCACCGGCTCCGCCGTCTGTTCGGGTATGGCGTTTAGTGACGACCGGATAGACTGGATCACAGGCAAAAAAGTATGCGCGAGAGCGTGGTGCTTGTAGTCACCGAAGGTCTGAGTACGTTTCTCAACCAGGGCAAAGGTGGCTAGTTCGCCCGCCAGTTGGAGCATGACGCCATACAGTGATTCCGGGTTTACGACCGCTGCCTTGGAAAGGTGGGAGAAGTAGGGCTCGTAACGATTGATCGCCTGTAGCAGAAGGAAATCGGCGATTTCCGCGATCCCATGCGTCCCCGAGTGCGAAACTCGCGCGGCCAAAGCCTCACCACGATGGTGAAGCAGGCCAGTGATCTCGGTGATGTAGTTCGAGAGGACGTGGGAGCTGGCACAGTCGGGAGTTGGCGCGACGTGCGCCTCATCGAGAATGACTTGCCGGTCGGCCCGGACTTGCATGATACGGGCGATCGGGAGGCAAGTGAAGGCTGACCGATCCGCCGCGTCCGGCAAGAGCTGAAACCGCAGCTGCGCCACCTCAATGGAGGCGCTGCCCCTTTCGCCGGCATTTGTGTCGATGATATCCTGACTTACGCCCGCGAAGCGGATCGGCACGTCAGCTTCCGCTCGCACGTCGGTTTCAACGGCCCCGCTTCGATGAAGCGGTACCGCCAAATGGATGAGCGAATCCCGAAGGTACTCCGGAACATCGTATGGAGTTGGCTGGTCGGCGTCATCGGGGATGCTGAACGGCGTGCCATCCTCCAAGACGCCACATGCCGTTTCGACAGCGATCTTGCCGAGAGCGAGTAGTTCGCGATTGATGCGGAGCTCAGTGATGCCCCAGCCATAGCCATGTAGAGCGGCAGTCCTGCCGCGCAGCAACTTTTCCACGTAACGGTCGTTCTGCTGAAAGTGCTGCGGTCGAAGAAACAGGCCTTCCGACCACACCACCCTGTTTTCTAAAGACACCTTAACTGCCCCGCGTCTGACGCACCGATGATTCAACCGCAGCGGCAATTTAGCAGGCTTCTACTGCTCCCTAACATGCGTAGCCGATATGCAACCATTCGCGGCCCGAATGCAGTGTCTGGGGTCGCCAAAAGAGGCTGCTGGCTGCCGCGATTTGCCATACAGGGCTCTCGGATTGAGATAACGGATGCCGTTTCTAATGCGACATCGCCAATTCCAATCTGATGCCGCGTGCGGATTGCTGAATTCGGGGGCGGGCAAGCGTCGATCTGTGGGCCGGAGCGGCAACCGAAACCGCCCAACTGCGTGTTGGTGCTTACGCGTCCACGTGACGGCCAGCGAGCTGATCTTCAGTGTATTAGCGCCGGCGGACGCTGACGGGTGCGAACAAGATCACGGTAACCGGGGCAGATTTCCGGGCGATCAGGCTGGAGCGGCTTGGCTGACGA
>NZ_JBWKME010000060.1:0-13396 GCF_056431085.1 Mesorhizobium waitakense
TCGCCGCCGACCGCACCTCCTGCACAAGAGCGACGGCCAACCAGTTCCGGCTCTTCCTGCATGCCGGTGCTTACTGGTTGATGTGGGGCTTGCGCGCCGCGATGCCGAAGCGCTCCAGCTTTGCCGTCGCCCAATTCGACACGCTGCGTTTGCGCCTCATCAAAATCGCCGCGCGGGTGGTCGAGATGAAAACCCAGATCCGTCTGCACCTGCCGACATCCTGCCCCGACCAGCGCATCCTGCGCATCGTCCTCAGCCGCATCCCGCAACTCGCGACATAAACGATGGGGCGCAGACGTCCCGAAACAAACCCGCCGACCTCAACCCGCAAACCCCCGCCTTCCACCACGACGGATCATCGCCGGCGCCCGACGAGGCTTGTCAAAATGCACTCCAGGGCGGCCAGATCGCCCCGGCACATCGTCGATTGAGAGGCCAGATCCCGACCCGAAGGCAGCGCATCCTGGGCCATCTCCGGGAAATGGTTCGGATCGGCTTAAGCAACCAAATCCTACGTCGTTCTGTCGGTTCGATTATCTCGGTTGCGATGTGCTCGATGGTTTTGACCTTCTCGACGTGCTCAGCAACGTTCTTTGCACGTTTAGCGCCGACCCATTGCCCCGTGCAGGGAAGCCATGAAGCCGCGCTCGTAGGTATCCACCATGCCAAACCTGAACCATGGCGAGATCCCGCGCTCGTTCTTGATGTCCGGGTAGTCGTCCAGGCGCCGTACGTCCCGCATGAAGGCGTCCAGCCTCAGACCCTTGTGCTGGTTGCTGTAAAATAATCCTCGAAGGGTTTCTTCCACTTCTGGCGGGCTTCGATTTTGTCGGCCGGTGAGAGGTTCCGGACGTTGCGCCGCCAATAGCGCCAGCCACCCCGGATGAGATCCAGGCCAAACCTAAAGCCGGAGAGTGTCAGAAAACTCGAGCGCAACCGCCGTCAGGCGCAACTGCACCGGTTCCTGGACAACTTTGAAATCTCATCGGCAAAGATCGAGAGCATCGGACCGGGCAAGAAACAGGTCCTGGAGTCGTATGGCGTCGAAACAGCGCTCGATGTCGAGAGGAACAAGCTCTACAGCGTGCCCGAATTCGGACCCAAAACCGCGCAGAAGTTGTTGAATTGGCGAAGGTCCGTCGAAGCCCGCTTTGTCTTCGATCCCTCACGCGCGATCGATCCACGCGATATCGCGCAGATTGACCAGGATATTCTCGGCGACCGCAAGCGGCTGCAGGGCGCCTTGACTCTCGGTCTCGAGCAACTCAAGCAGACAAGAGCCCAGATTCTGGCCGCCCGTGAACACAGTCGCCCGGAAATGGAGCGATTGCGGTTGGCATTGGATCAGTCGTCGGCAAACGTTGCCGCGATTTCAGGTTGAGACGGCTAACGCTGGATCGCCAATCAGGCTCGGTGAGTTGTGGCATACCTTCATCACCCTGGTTGCGCGTCAGTGTGAAATACCCATTTCACCTTGTTGGAGACCTCGACGATTTTGGCCGGCCGGAGCGCTGACTCAAAGGAGAGGTGAACGGCGGCTTTGCGCCCAGTATCGGTCGTTGAGAGGGTATGGCCGCTTCTCTAAAAGCGGACCCGAGCGATCAGGCGAGGCGGCAAGTTTGCACCATGAGCAGGTATTTTTGTTTTTTCTGAACGTCGAGACTGTACGTAAGCATAGTTAGAATCTAAGCGCTTCCACAAGACAGTGTTCGTAGAGGTATGGTGATGGGCGGGATCTCATATGCAGACTATGAAGAACTATCATGCATGCCGACGGTTTGGCTTATAGTTCAGAACCTCCTTTATGAACTGACCACGGGACTGCGCAGGAGCAGTAAATGCGGCCCAGACATCTGGAGGACATGCAGTGTAGCACCATTCTACACCGTCCGGAAAGCGCACGTAGATCGTCTCGGTCTCGATCTCGTAGGCCTCTGCCACAATCCGAGCGGATGAAACGGAATTCCACTCAATCATCGTTTTGTCCTTCATATGTTCCGCGCCATGCTGCTAACGCTGGCGCAATGTCTAGAATCGCGGGCTCTTGCCGCCACGGCTCCATCGAAGGGTCCTCGGCCAGCGGCATCGGGTTGGGTTTGTCCAACAACGCGCGAACGGGTAAGATCAGCGCCTCCCCGCTAATCACCGCCTCGCCTGTTCTAAGTGATGGTAGGACAGCGGCCAAGCCGGCGACAGTGTCTGGAAGAGCGCCTTTGATTGTGCTCTGATCCGCAGAATTCGATAGGCGGAGGCTAATTAACGTACCGCATTGAGCTAATGCGGTTTCCGGCAATTCGGTGGGACGCTGCGTTACCAGCATGAGACCAATACCGTACTTTCGCCCCTCGCGCGCGATCCTGTTTGCAGAGTTCCGTGTAAAGGCACTAGCAGTTGCGCCAATGTAGCGGTGAGCCTCCTCGAGAACCACAAGCACGGGCGTCGGGCGTCCAATTCCCGCGCCTCCGGGCTTACTGTGTAGTGTCAATTCAAAGAGGAGGTTGAGGACGACACCGATGGCGAGGTCAGCAGCCAGCGCGGGCACACCGCTGAAGTCCAATACCGATATCGGCTTGAGACCACCGAGCCAATCTCTAACAACCTCAATTAGAGGGTCCACTCCCGCTGGATCACCCTGCGGGCTTTGGAAGAACTTTCGCTGTGGGTCCAGAAGCCCGAGGCGAAGGAGGCTCGGCATTGTGCCATAGACCCCGAAGGTAGGCGCCTGATGAGGTGCTTGTCCACCGGGGCCGTAAGGCGCGAATTGCGCGGACTGAAGTGTCTGCGAGTTACCGGGGTCGACCTCACATTTGGTCGCCGGGTCGCCCTTGTTCGACCGCGTTTCGCGGTTCTCCGCGTCCAGCTTGTGCCAGATCGGTCGTATGTCGAACGGCACGGGCGTGTCGGCAGTTACGGCGGATGGGTCGAGATTGAGCCAACCAGCCGATGCTACAAACTCCTGCCGTGCCTTGGTGACGAGCTCCGAGAACCTATTGACGAAGGTTGCGCCCCCCGGCGCACCTGCGAAGATATGGATGATATCCGCAGCCGGTAGGGCCCAGTAAGGTACGCGAAGACTGTAATCGTCTTGTCCGAGAACGCTGCGGACAGACGCTTGGTCACCAAGAGCTCGGCTGTACTCACCATGCGGATCAATCACGACGATGTTGGCCGCCTTCCACCCGCCTAGAACGAAGTTTTGCAATAGTGAGGCTACGGCACTGGTCTTGCCTGACCCTGTGGAGCCAACAACAGCGCTGTGGCGGACCACCAATTTTGCAGCGTCCAGGCAGACAGGTATCTCTTCCGCCGCCGCGAGCCTGCCGATTCTGAGGTGCTTGTCGTCCTCCAACGGAAAGACGGACTTAAGCTGCTGGGCCGTGGCAAAATGGACCGGGTCATCCAGTCCGGGATAGGTTCCGACACCACGATGGAAGACGCCCGATCCATGGTCGATTTCGCCAAGCAGCTGAACCTGCAGCCAACGTTCGCCGAGCTGGACGTTGTCGGCCGGAGCGAGCGATCCCGCGAGTTCAGCGATACCCACCAGGTTCACGGTAGCAATTAGATCGACCAGACCCTGCGGTATCCTCACTAGTGAGCCAATCTGGCCGACTGCCAGCAGATGCCCCCTGTAGATTGGAGCTACGCCGGCCAGGTCAGGGTCGAGTTCGACAGTGACTGTCGCTCCGAGGACATGGCGGACTCGGCCGATGCACGTTGGGTTGACCTCGGCCATCAGGCGCTCCCGTTACCTTCAGTTTCTGATTTGGGGGCGCCGTCGAGAAGCTGCTGGAGCTGCGCATCAGTCGACATATCTGATGCAGTGCTGCGCGAGAGGTATTTGGCCAACCTGGCAAAATCCCTGAGTCCAAATTTTCCGTCGTGCCAAAGGTCGTCATCAGCTTCCGCGTCCGGTGCCTTCCAGTCAGCACGTACACCGCCGAAGACCGCCTCCTTCGCAGCGGCCACTTGCAGGTTGGGAGTGACCAACGCTCGCTCCACCAGGCCAGCGGGGATGTCGCCGAAGCAAAACGCCACAAATTCCGAGCGCTCGCGCCGAGACGCGGCTTCGAAAATCATCTCGTTGAGATGCGCATCGCCAAAGGCATATCCTGAAATCAGAACCAAGGTTTCTGGCTGATTTAGCGCACGACGAAAGCGGTCTTGCAGCACGACAAATGGCACGCGGCGAGATTCCTCATATTTCAGGTCGCTAGGATAGATAGCCGCTGCCTCGCCTTCAGCGACTGGTGTTCCTAGCCGGACGATTTGCCGATCGCTATTCCACTGCCAGTTGACGGAACCGTGCAGTTTCCAAAGGCGCACAAAGAACGATGGGACTGTCTCCGCGCCCGAGCCAGCCTCCCCTTCCACCAGGTCGGTATAAAACCGCGCTGCCAAGGACCCAATGAATCCGTCGAAATACGGAACAGCCATGCGCTCAAAAGCGGTCTCGAGGATGAGATCGTAATTGACGGTGAAGAATTCGAGCGGAAGCCTGTATCCAGAGCGTTTGGCCCATGCAGCCAATCGCCATGCCGGAGTGATATCGGCTGCGCCTAGGTCGAGTTCCTTTACGATCCCCTTGCAAAGGGTGGCATCCAGCAGTCTGGCCGTTTCACCGGTGAGGCCATCAATCGTCTCGGCAGCGGTGACTAGGCCGGCGATCCTTCGCAGCCGTGACAGAGCCTCCTCAAGCGTCCGACCATTCATGGTGACTTGAAGAGCTTGCCGGTCGGCCGCTTCAAGCGCGGCAAGGACTCGGTCCTTCAACTGAGCGATGTCAGGCAGGCCGCAGGCTCGTGAAGAGCCAGCCCCGAGGAACACGCAGATATGGCGCGAACGGGAAGCAAGTTTTGCGCTTAGTTCAGCTGAAAACTTCAAAGGATCGTGGAAATTCATTGACTTTACAGTGCCCGGTTAACAGGGTGGATCTCGCAATCGAGACACTTTGCTCTTTGGCAATACAAAAACAAGAGCGTAAGTGCTCTAAGTCGAAATGTCGCCACGCACAACGGGCGTCTCTGGCGCGCCTTGGCTGACCCTTCACCACCACAGGGTCCGGCCGCGGCGTTACTGCGTCAACACTTTGGGAAGGCGCCACTCAGTCGAACGTCCGCTTGGCCCTGAGCAGGTAGTCACGTGCGCGCCTCATATCGGTCGCCGAGAAGAGCCGAGTGGCAGCTGTCCCGTCCCGCAGCGCAAGGAGCGCTAGACCGCAAACGGCCCAAAATCGCCGCCGAACTCACGACCTATCCACCTAAGCGCCCGGTTCACGCCCCTCGCGTACGCGCCGCTAGTTATTCCGCACCGCGCAACGAGTAATCGATGTTTGGATAGCCTTGGTCGGTTTGGAAAGCGTGAGACTCGGGCGCCCACTCGAGCCGCTGCGTTACGCTTTTGAGATCGGGCGCCGCATAGACGAAGCGCTCATCGTACCGCAGGTACAAGGTTTCGAAGAAGTGCTCGAGCCGCAGAGGGCTATCGTCCGCCGGGTAGGTCGGCAGCAGCACCCCGAGATTTGCATCGGCCATTTCGACAAGCGCCAGCGACACGGCCTCATACCGTGACACATCGTTGCGGATGCCGCGGCGGCCGGTAAGCTCTCGCAGCGCAGAGTGAAAGCGGATAATGCTCTCGACCGGCTCGCCGCCTATCGCCATAGCGATGTCATTCGCCTTAAGCTGTTTTGCAGGCGGCGCGTCTTTCTCGCCGGCGATAGCCGCGGCTTCTTCCACCAGCCGGTTGGCGCGGATCACGAAACAATAGCCGAACACCATCGCCGGATAGGTGATGTGCAGGTTCGTGCACTCGCCTATCGTTTCTTCCATGCGGTTCGTGAGATTGCGGAACGCGCCGGTCATACCCTTGCACGACACTGCCAACACCGGTCCGAGGCCTGGCTTGTTCACCACCACGTCAACATTTTTGGTTTTGAGGCCGCCGAGCACGGTTGCCTCGCCGCCTTTTGCAATCGCGGGATCATAGGTGAGATGCCACTTGCCCCGGCGCTTTCTGAAGCTGAACGGCGGTCGCGGCGTGATCTCCTCGGGGCGGAAGCCGCCCTCAATCACCAGCCGGCAGGCGACATACCAATGCAGCGGCTTGATATGCTGTTGGCTCTGGGTCGCACCTTCATAAGACGCAAAATGCGCGAGCGCATCGCGCTGGTTCGTCCACTGGCACGTTTTCGGAAAGCTGGGATCCTCCGGCGGTTGTGCCGCGATATCATCCTCGTCGGGCAGCTCCGGATCGGGAAGTTCGCGTTCAGACATAGTGACGCCAGCGCTGCATCGTCGTCACCGCCTCCGCCAGTGCATCTGCGTCGAAAGCAGGCAGCAATTCGTCGGCCGCCACCAGGATCCGCGTCGCTTCGCGGGGTTCCAACTTGAGCATGCCGCCGCCGAGCGGATGCCCCTCGATCTCGCGGCTGAGCGCAACGAAATTACCCGTCCAGTTTTTGGTAACGCGCTGCATGGCCTTAGCGTCACGAACACGGACCCCATGCACCGAGTTGGTGCAGGTCGCGCCGCCCGCGTTGCGCACAAGGTTGGCTGAGATGCCCGACATATAGCTCAGGAAGTAGTCGGGCTGATGGACGTCGGGCACCGAGAACCACGGATCGCGCACACGGCACTTATAGGCTTCGCGGGCTTCGCGCCCTTCCGCGCTGTCGAGGTAGCGCCGTACCATGGTGGGAAGCTCCGCGACAGAAGTCTTCGGCAAGTAGAGCAGCATGAACGGCTCGTCCGCCGCATGCCATTGTTGGAGCGTGCTCTTAGTCAACCGCTTCGCAGGCAACGCGCGGCCGTTGCGCACTGTTGGTTGGAGAAGCTCCGCAGGAATACCAAGCTTCCTCGCAATTGAGGGCTTCAGGTGGAAAAAGTCGTTCGCACCCGAGACATAGCCGATGCCGATCTGCGCAGCCGTACCGAAGCGAAGCGACTTCGGGTGGGCGGCGGCTCGAGCATAGAGCGCGCGGACCGATGGCGGCAGCACGAACGGCCGCAGCCGGCGTCCCCAAGTCTCGCGCCAATCGGTGACGAACACGTCTTCGCCCTTGGGCGGGTGCTTAGCCTTGCCCGGCTCGAACTGGTCGACCGCGGTGAAGCGAATGCGGTCGGTCCGGCCGCCATGCCCGTCAGCGTAAAGCAGCCAACAATCTTCCGATAGGCCCGGGAACAGCTTGTCGCGGACGGCCACTATCTGCACCTTGGCGAAGTTTGCGATTAGATATTCAAGCAGGGGTGCCGCATAGGGCGCGTGCCCGATCTCGGCCGGCACGACGAACGCCATCCGGCCACCCTGCTTGAGCAGGCTTGCGGTTGCGACCAGGAACGGTGCCCAGGACGAGGCGAGCCCGTTGAACTCCGCGCCGAGTTCGCGACAGAGGCCCAACGCGCGAGCGCGGACGGGGCCTTTAAAAGTCTGGTAGCGAATGAAGGGGGGATTGCCTGCGGCGCATTCGAAGCGCTCGGACGTCTCGCTAGCCCAAGCGAAGAAGTCACCTTCATGGACCAGCGCCCAGGGTGCCCGTTCCATGGCGATAGCGGCCGAACGCAAATCTTGCTCGATGCCGACGCTATTTCGGTGCTCGGCAAGGAAGCGCCCGTCGCCACATGAGGGGTCGAGCATCCGGTCGGTCGGACCACTAACTGCCCAGCTCACGAGCGCGGTGACCACCGGATCGGGTGTGAAATAGGCTCCGCTATGCTTCTGGCTGAGTGGTGCCATCAATGAATCTCGCCATGCAATATGGAGGCGACACGAGACCTCCAACCGCCGATTATTGTCCAGCGTCGTGCCTTATAACCAGCGACGCGAGTGCCGTCGAGCGTCGTGAGCCTCCGAGCTTCCGCTTCAGTTGTATGTTCTCTATATGTTCACCTTAACCTTGGCAAGGTCTCCAGCGCTGCGAGGCGAAGGGCAGGAAAATCCGCCATCTCGCATCCTTTCATTCCGGAGAAAGGGATGCGCCATCAAAACCCGATCATCTAGGCAAGGGCCGACGAACCGGACCCCGTCGGTTTAATTGCCTAGACGGAAGCCTCCGTCACAGAACCAGGCGCTTTGATGAAGCGCATCATAGAGAGCCGTTTGCCAGGAATTCGGCGAATCTTCATGCCGCGATTCCCACTGATGCTTCAGCTCCCGCCTAACGGCGGTAGCTCCATTCGCGCCAGCCTCGTAAACCCTGATCAGATTTCGTCTTATCCCGCTCATCTCCCTCGCAGCCTGTTGGCTGTACAAGCGCGCTAACCCCAATGCTCCGAACTGGTTCTGCAATCGATCATTCAACCCTTGCGACCACTGGGGGCGGGCTTCAACTCGGAACAGAACCGCGCATACCAGCTGCTCCACGACCTGCGCACGAAGCCAGGTTTCGGAGGAGATGTCATCGAAATAAGGATGCAGAACTGCATCGGAAGCATTGGTCGGAGCAGCAGTCAGCTTGGCCTTGTTGCAGTCCTTGCAGCTCCCAACGAGATTGCTCGGTGTCACTGCCAAGCTAGGGAACAGGGTCTTCGGCAGCACGTGATCCAAGGTGGACACGTCTCTATGATCGCAATAGGGACAGCGACCACCTTTGGGGAGGAGCTGAAGCGCCGAGTAAATTGTTCGCCCGGGCCCCTTCTTTCCAGCAAACCTACCGTCATAGAGGGCGACCATCTCGTCCTTGCTGACCTGTCCGTTCACATCGGCCGTCTGCGCGATCAGGTGGAGTTCCGCGGCGGCCGCGCGGCCATCAAACTCGGCCGAATTGTCGACGATCGTCTGTCTGACCCCCGCAAACCTGGTCCTGAGAGCTTTGTTCTTGATCTTCGAGATGCACGTGTCGAACGTATCGCCAGGGTCCAGTTGCGGTTTCTCCACAGACCACATCAATCGTCGCCCGCGATATCGGCGTAATCCCGCTCCGCAATCAAACTGCTAATCAGCGCGCGGCCCTCTGTTCCAATCTTGTCATCGAATTTTCCGAGGACATCATCAAAATCGTCGTTCGGACCAACGGCCTCCTGCAACATCCGTTGAAAGCCCGATCGAGTGCCCGACATAGCCCTGGCCTTGGACTTCGCCCATGCGCACGGCATGTCGGCGTATGCGATAGGCGCGTTCTGCAAGGCTGACATTGCTGCCCGCGCGTGGCATCTCGAATTCCGTTGCCTCTTCAGCCATGGATCAGCATCCCCCCATTGACGTCGATCACGGCACCGGTGATGTAGCTGGCCAGATCGGAGGCGAGGGAGAGGTAGGCGCCCGCCACGTCACGCGCATCGCCCAGGCGACTGAGCGGGATACCCTTGATAATGTCAGCGCGCATGGCATCGGTCAGTTTGCCGCCGGTTATGTCGGTCTGGATCAGGCCAGGGGTGACGCAGTTGATGCGAATGCCGTCAGGCCCGAACTCGCGTGCCATGGCCTTGGCAAGCCCGAGCACACCCGCCTTGGCGGCTGAATAATGCGGGCCACCGAAGATGCCGCCGCCGCGTTGCGCGGAAACCGACGACATGCAGATGATCGAGCCGCCGCCATTTTCACGCATATGCGGGATGAAGGCCTGGCTGAGATAGAGCACGCCGCGCAGATTGACATCGAGGATGCGGTCCCAGTCGGCCGGGCCGATGTCCAGTGTCTTTACGGGCTGCGTGATCCCGGCAATGTTGCATAACACCTCGACCCTTCCGAACGCTTCGGTCACTTCTGCCGCAGCCCTCTTGCAGGCATCGAGGTCGGCGACATTGCAGGCGAGGCCGATGTGCTCGGGTCCAAGCGACGCGGCGGCGTCACGGGCTTGTTCCTCATCAAGGTCAAGAATAGCAATGCGCGCGCCTTGCTCCGCCATCAGCGTTGCCGTGGAGCGGCCAATTCCCCGGGGGCTCGCGGCACCCGAAATCACGACGGCCTTGCCCTTCAGCAACATGTCAAAGTCTCCTGCTGTTTCAATTGTTTCGGCGGATGATCTAGAGTCGGTAGTACCGGGCTGCGTTGTCATGGAACAACGCAAGCCGCTCCTCGTGCGGGTAGTATCGTGTGATCTCCTTGAAGGCGTTCACGACCGCGTCGAAGCTCGAGAACAGCTTGTCTACCGGAAAGTTCGTCGCGAACATGGAGCGTTCGACGCCGAATGCTGCGATCGCCTCCTCGACATAGGGGCGGATCGACGCCGTGGTCCAGGACCAGTCACCCATACCCAGGCCGGAGATCTTGCAGGCGACGTTCGGCGCTTGCGCCAATCGGTGCATGCCCTTTTTCCAGGCGTTGAAATGCTTAGGGCCGTCGACCTGCATGCCGGTGTGGTTGAGAATGATCTGGACGTCGGGAAAGTTGTGCGCGAGCTGGAGAAACTCTTCCATCTGCGGATAATAGAGCTGCAAGTCGAAGCTTAGCCGGCGCTTTGCCAGTTCCCGGAAGCCGCGCCGCCATTCTGGCGTCCGGGTGATCTCTGGCCGCGCCTGATAGGTCTTGGCGGGGTCTGCATGATAGTTCATCGACTGCCGGATACCCCGGAAGTTCGGATACTCCATGTGCCGGTCGAGGAGGTCGCCGACGTCAGGTTTGGACAGGTCGGCATAGCCGACGATGCCGTGCGGGAAGCCCCGCTTGTTGGCGATCTCCTGCAGCCAGCGCGTCTCCCCGACCGGATCGCTGGGATCGAACCCAACGTCCAGATGCACCAATTTCACGAGGTTCTGGTTCCTGGCGTCCTCAAGATAGTGGTCGAGACGATAGCTCTTGCGGATCGCTTCGTAGCCGCCGAAGGCCGACGGCTTAACCCCGTCGGTCAGCCACGGATAGTAATTAACTTCCAGGTCCCAGAGATGATGGTGCGGATCGATGAACGGCAGCTCGGGCACGGTCAGGATTCCTCGCTCGGGATCTGGACCCGCCGGCCTCTGCCGGCGGGTCCATTGGGTGGCGGTCAGTTGCTCGGGGGAAAGACGCGGGCGATGACCTTCTTGGCCTCGGGACTGTCGACCTTGTCGGCGGTAACGAGCGGCATGACCAGGGCCAGGTCCTGGGTCACCGGCGCGCCCGTCAAGGCGTTGTAGACCTGTTGGGTGCCGTCGATGCCTTGGCCGACCGCCTCCTGGAAGAAGATGCCCTGGATCGCTCCCTTCTTGAGCAGCGCGATCGTCGTGGGCGAGCCGTCTGCAACGGTAATGCCGATCTTGCCGGTCAGGCCGCGGGTCTCGGCAACCTTGGCGGCGCCCGTGCCGGCTTCGTCATACATACCGTAAATGGCCTTGACGTCGGGATTGGCGGTTAAGAGGTCGTTTGCCTGGGTGACGGCTTCGTTGATGGTGAGGCCGCGTGTTTCCAGTATCTGGACGATGTCGCACCCGTTGGCGGCGAAGGCTTCCTTGGCGCCCTTGAGATATTTCTGCGCATTCTCCCGATCCTGCGGCAGCGACAGCATGCCAACCTTGTTGCCGCCACGCTCCTTGGCGAGTTCGCAGGTGAATTTGCCTTGCGCCTTGCCGGTCTCATAGTTGTTGGCGGTGACCGAGGATGTGTAGTTGGTGAGGCCTGGCTGCGGCCCGATGCCGGCGAACGCGATCGGCACTTTCTGCTTCGCCAGATAGTCGAGCAGCGGCGGTGTCGATGTCGAGCTGACGGGGCCGATCACGATGGCCGAGACGCCTTTGGTCACCGCGGTCCTGGCATTGTCCATCTGCTTGGCGGGTGAGTTTTCCGACGTGTACTCGACATAGTCCATGCCGAGTTCCTTGGCCTTCTCCTTCACGCCGTAGCCGACCCATTGCCAATAGGAAATGTCGAACGATGGGGCGATGTAGGCGACGGTCTTCTTGTCTTCGGCGTACGACGCGCTTGACAAGGCGGCCGTCGCCAAAGCTGCAATCAGGATGCTCTTCAACTTCATCTTGGTTCCTCCCGTTGATGATCTAGATGCGGTTCTTGTTGCTGAAGCGGTCGATCAAAACCGCGAGCAGGATTGCAGCGCCTGTGACGGAGCCTTGCCAGAAGCTGTTCACGCCAATGAGGTTCACACCGTTCTGGATGCAGGTGATCATCAGCGCGCCCAGCACGGCGCCGATCGCGCTGCCGGTTCCGCCAAAAAGGCTGGCCCCGCCAATGACCACAGCGGCAATCGCCTGCAGCATCAGGCTCGCCCCTGCCGTGGCTTCGGCGTTGAGGATGTAGCTGACCGTCAGCAGCCCCGCGAAAGAGGCAAGCAGGCCCGAAGCGACATAGGCCGCGAACTTGATGCGCAGAACCGGGATACCAAGCAGCCGTGCCGCAATTGCCGACGGCATAGAACCAGCGTCCGACCACGACCTTGCGCAGCACATATTCCAGCGCGACCATCAGTACGATGCAGACCACGAGATGGTTGGGCATGCCGGGGACGATCTCGCCGGAATTCAGGAGCCAGAAATCCGGTGCGCCGATCGGCATCGAACGGCCGTTGGTGACGATGAAGGCCAGGCTGCCCGCCACCGCGTAGGTGATGAGCGTGACGACAAACGGCGCGAGCCCGACGACCGTGACCAGAAGACCATTGATCGCGCCGAACCCCAGGCCGACCGCCAGGCCGGCGGCGCTGGCGGTCAGTCCGTCAGCGCCATTGGCCATAGCCAGCGCGGTCACCATCCCGGTTAGGGAAAAGACTGAACCGACCGAAAGATCGATGCCGCCGGTGACCACGACCAGCAAAACACCGAGCGACATGATGATGAGAGGCGCGGCAGCCTGGACGATGTTTTGCAAATTGACCTGCAGGAATGGCGCCAAACCAGACAAAACCTGGATAAACGAACTAATATTCTGCCAGCGGGTGCCATTCGCTGCAGCCGGATCCTAGCGAGGGACTTGACTAGTTGTAGCCTGAAGCGCTCCATATGGATGTTACTAGCTGGAGGGGACTGTTATGGCGCTCATAGTAATACAGATGCCTGGTGGTGACACCGAGGCGGTCGATCCAACTCAACTTTTGTGGTTCCGACCGGCGTTCGACTGGGAAATTGCCAACACGACTGCGATAAGGATAGGCAGTGATCGCCTTTACTCCATTGAAAAAATGGACAAAATCTTCGATCGCTTCAAGCAAGCGGGTCAGAAATTGGGGACCTTTACGGCACCCGGAGATGATATCAAACCCGTCGTAAATGCTCGAAATGTCTTAGAAATCGAAAAGGCAAAACCTGCCATCAATCACCCTGGAGCCAAAGCTGTCTTGAAATTCAGCTTTCGAGAAGGGCTCGCTGTCAGGGAGACGCCAGAGGCTGCTAAGACTATCTTGGACGATGCATTAAAGGCTTAGCCGGGGAACGTGGATAGCCGCGATTTTTTCTTCGCTACCTAGCCCGGAAAATTCATGGAGGTTGGCGGATGTGGTGCAAGCCGTTGAAATGACGTAGGATTTGGTTGCTTA
>NZ_JBWKME010000061.1:0-8526 GCF_056431085.1 Mesorhizobium waitakense
ATTGGAGCGAGCTCCGAATACGCCAGTGCGCGAGCTCGACATCCTGCCGGCGGCCGAGCGCACATATCTGGTGGAGGAGTTGAACCGGACGGCGGCGCCTTACCCCTCGGAGCGGTGCATCCACGAGCTGTTCGAGGCGCAGGTGCGCAAGGCGTCCGACGCGGTGGCGCTGGTCCATGACGACGAGCGCCTGAGCTATGGCGAACTCAACGCGCGGGCCAACCGGCTGGCCCATCATCTGATCGCCCTCGGGGTGAGGCCGGACCAGCCGGTGGCGATCTGCCTGGAGCGCAGCCCGGCGATGGTGGTGGGGCTGCTGGCGATCCTCAAGGCCGGCGGTGCCTATGTGCCGCTCGACCCGGCCTATCCGGGCCCACGGCTCAACCAGGTGCTCGAGGACGCCGTGCCGCGGCTGCTGCTTTGCGATGCGGCCGGTCGCACAGCACTTGGCGCCGAGGCGCTGGCCGACGTCAGCGTGGTCGATCTGGAGACGGCGACCCCGGCCTGGGCCGAACTGCCCGCCTCGAACCCGGACCCGCGCGCGCTGGGCCTTAGTCCCCGCCATCTCGCCTACATCATCTACACCTCCGGCTCCACCGGGACCCCCAAGGGCGTCATGGTCGAGCATCGCGGAATGGTCAATCTGGTGCTGGCTCAGATCGGACTGTTTGGCGTCTGTTCAGACAGTCGAGTGGTGCAGTTCGCCTCCTTCGGTTTTGATGCCAGTGTCTGGGAAATGATTATGGCGCTTGGCTCCGGCGCCGCCTTGCATTTGCCTGCGGATGAACTCCGCAAGGCGAGTAACAAGCTATCGGATTACCTGCGAAGCGAAGCCATCACCCACGCGACGCTGCCTCCGGCCTTGCTTCAGGAAAGCAAGAGTGCGCAACATTTGGCGTCGCAAGCTCTCATTCTTGCTGGAGAGCTGCCGAAGGCCGAACTCATCCGTCGCCTGCCTGCAGCATCTGTTATCAATGCCTATGGACCGACGGAAACGACAGTCTGCGCGACGACGTGGACTTGCCCCGATGACTTTGACGGGCCGATCGTCCCGATCGGTCGTCCGATTGCGAACACGCAGGTGTATCTGCTGGACGGCCATGGCGCGCCGGTTCCGTTCGGGGCAGTGGGCGAGCTTTACATTGGCGGGGCAGGTGTTGCGCGGGGTTACCTGAACCGCCCCGAGCTGACGGCGGAGCGGTTCATCGCCAGCCCCTTTGTGGAGGGCGACCGGCTCTACCGGAGCGGCGACCTGGCGCGCTATCTGGCGGACGGCAACCTGGAGTTTTTGGGGCGCAACGACGACCAGGTGAAGATCCGCGGCTTCCGCATCGAGCCGGGCGAGATCGCCGCGCGGCTTTGCGAGCATGCGCTTGTCGGCGACGCGGTGGTGGTGGCGCACGAGGACCGCGCCGGCGACAAGCAGCTTGTGGCCTATGTGGTGTGTGCGCCCGAGGCCGGAGCGGACGATGTCGATGGAGGCGCGCTGGCCGGCGGCTTGCGCGCCCATCTGGTTAGCCTGCTGCCCGACTACATGGTGCCGAGCGCCTTCGTGCGGCTGGATGGGCTGCCGCTGACGCCAAACGGCAAGCTGGACCGCCAGGCGCTGTCGGCGCCGGCCGACGATGCCTATGCGCGGGCCGCCTACGAGGCGCCGCAGGGCGAGGTCGAGACGGCGCTGGCGCAGATCTGGGCAGAGCTTCTGGGGGTCGAGCGGGTCGGACGCCACGATCATTTCTTCGAGCTCGGCGGCCACTCGCTCATGGCGGTGCAGCTGATAAGTCGAGCCTCAAACCTTGGACTGAAGTTTAGCGCCAGCGATCTCTTCCAGACATCCATTCTGAAGGACCTTGCATCGAAGCTCAATTTGGAATCACAGCCAAGTAATCCGGGAGTGATTTCCATTCGTCCGACGGGATCGCAACCGCCGCTCTTCTTTGTTCCGACAGGGATGGGAGACAGTTCCTATGCCGTCAAATTGGTAAGCGAAATGGACATAGACTGTCCCGTTTATGCTGTGTCATGGCCAGATTTCGATGAACTTTGTCCACCATCTCTCGAAGAAATAGCCGCGCAGGCTATCGAGGGGATGAAAGAGATCCAGCCGTCTGGGCCTTATCGCCTCGCAGGATACTCATCAGGTGGGATCTTGGCTTACGCAATTGCGCAGCACCTGTTGAGGCTGGACGAAGCTGTTTCATTCATGGCGCTGATCGATGTTACGCTCCCGGCGAACTTGACAAGGATATCACCCATCCAAATGGTGCGAGACGTGGTGCTGGATTCTTTTGAGTCCTTTGAGGATGAGAGCTTCGAACTGTTGGAGCAATTTGCTCGACACAGTTCAATCGCTCAGCTGCTTGGAAAGGCGCAGCAAATTGGAGCGATCGCTTCAAAAGGCGATCTCCGAGACGAAGTGGTGATGTATGAAAAAATCGCTCGGTTTCACGAGGCGCTACAGGCGTACCAAATCCCATCCCTGCCAATTGAGATACATCAGTTTTATGCCACCGAGGCTCTGTTCAGTTCTCGGGCGCGACAAGCTGAGACTTCATTGGGCCCCGAGGCGCGTTCGCCCATGCGCGGCTGGGACCGGGTCTTGAGTCGAGAGGCCATTACTGCCGTACCGATTGGAGGCGACCACGTGACGATGATGAGTGATCTGGAAAGCCGCAAAGCTCTGGCCCGAGCCATCTCTGCGCACTTAACCGCGATTAGTGAAAGGGATCTCTAACGAGCTCCAAAGTGTCCGGCGCCCAGACCAGGTTCGGTCTCGAAATCCCGACAACACCCTGAATGGCCCTGGATCGATGCTCCAAAGACGGGAACACCCATATGTTGGCTGGCGCCGCTGCTGACCGACGGCCGGGTCGGATTAAGTCCAAACTTCATTGGCTGAGCTCCTCGAACGGCTCAAAGGGACCAAATAGATGGAGATTTTCACGATTGATCGACAGAACGTCATCGTCGGCATTCGTCCAATAGAACGCGATGACCAATTCGCCATGTACGCTTCCGAAGTTGCGTCTATGGGACGCGCTGTTCCCAAAGTCCGCCGCGAAAGCGGCGCCGCAAGAGTGGTTGCCCGAACACTTCTTGCGCAACTGGGGTTCCCATCGATGCCGATCTTAAAGACGCGGTCTGGTGTTCCGATCTGGCCGCCCGGGCTCGTCGGGTCTTTGGCGCACCACGATACAGTAGCAGCCGCCGCTGTTGCAGGGACGCAAAGGATTGCATCTCTCGGCATCGACATTGAGCCTAATGAACCTCTGCCGGATAACCTGATCGAATTGATCGCCACCCCTAATGAGCAACGCATGTACGATCTGCGTCTGCTCAAGCGGCGGGATCTCTTCGTCTTGAAGGAGGCAGTGTATAAGGCGTATTTTCCGCTGTACCATCAGTTCCTTGAGTTTCAGGACGTGGAAATTGATATCACTGCGCGATTAGCACACGTGTCGAAGGCAAATTGCACCTTCGCGCTCGAGTTACTTATTTCCAAGAATGTAATCGGTTTGGCATATTCCCGGCCGATATGCGGCAGCCCGGAACCACCAGACCATCACGGGCTGGCGATACGCAACGACGCCACTTGGTGTGATCGTGCCGACGACGCCGATCGGGTGCGTGATCAACATCATGCGGCGCCCCGTCGAGGGTGCCGAGATTGTCTTGCCCGCAGATGCGGTTGGCCCTTCTCGGCGTACCACTGGAGATACGCCGAGGCATGTGGTTCCGATTTTGCTTTGGCAAGGGGCTTGCCGATTTCGGTAGTGAGGATCGCGGCGAGATCGTGTGTGGTCGACGATCAGCTGTTGCCATTGCCACAGCGTTTCGCTGCGCTCGCGGGCTGTGAGCCACCCATTTCGATCTGTGCGACATAAGCCTCGATCGCCGCGCGCGTCTTCTCGACGCCCATGTCGGGAAGTTCCGCCAGTATTCGCTGGTCGAGGGATTGACGACCTCGAACGTGCGCCCGCCGCCCGGCGCGCCAAGTGCCGGCACACGGGCGAACAGGTCAGGCGATTTCAGGTGGCAGACCATCGCCAGGCACAGGGCAATACTGGTTTCCTCCCTAACACGGCGGATATCGGCAGTGTGTGTTCCGCGACTTCCAGATCCGAACAAGGCCTTGCCCAAGCAGCTGGTAGACTACTGTACCCGAGTGGAAAGGAGGTATGTTCGAAACTCGACAACTCGGTTTTGGTAGCTGAAGAAGTTGAGTAATGCGAGATCAGCGTTCGCCAGCGGCAGACGCTGCATGGTATAGCGACAGCGCCAGCCACCCTTGGCTCGTCCGCGCAAAAAGAAGCCCGCATGGGCAGGACTTTGCCGCAACCCGGCAACTTGCCCGATAAGGCTCGATTTGGCCCGCGAAATCGCCTCTCGCGGGCCTTATGAGATCCCACCAGCCACGAGGCCGGACTTTGCTTCTGCCTAGCCACTCTCGGCGAGAGAAGGAAGGCGAAATTTGACTTCCAGGCTTATCCTTTCGTGTCCAGCCGCGGGCCAACGACCATGATGGCGGGCTCGACGGAAAGCAGCTTCTTCGCCATCGCCTTGACCTTATCGCGGGTCACTTCCTCGATAAGCGCGGAACGGCGCTGGATGTAGTCGATGCCGCGCTTGTCGATCTGCAAGCCGAGGAGCGTTGCGCGGCGACAATTACGGTGTCCGGTTGAGCGACAACTATGATGGCCGGTAGGAGCGCTTGTCAGGTCCGGCTGCGTCGAGGACGAAGTGGCCTTTCTGGGCCGCATGATCGAGCAGGCGGACCACAGCCGCGAGCTGCGAGGTCTTGACCGCCAAACTGTGTGCATGGACTGCAGCACGCCATGGGGCGCGTCGCAGGGCGCCACCGTCTACGCGGACGGGATCGTATGCCATACCACGGCCGGACATGGCGGCTTCAAGCTCTCCGCCGCGCGCAATGCGACGGTCCACCCTATGCTGCGGGCGGAAGACGCCTGTTACGAAGAGGACGCGGAATGGGCGATCGTCGCGCTCACCTTTCCGGACCTGTTCACGACCTACGAGCGCGCAGCCGCCGACAAAGCAGTCCGCGACTCCTGGCCCGATGCCTGGGAAGCGATCTCCGGTCGTTCTCTCGCTCCCGGCGAGTCCCACGAGAAGGATGCCCAAGAGTTCGCGCGGGTGCATGCCGACGACTGGATCGCTCTCACCGCCTCCGTTCAGATCATGCCGGGATGACCGAGGTGATCGCCACCATCGGCGGCAAGCGCGAGGAAGGGGTTGAACAGCGTCGCTTTCTCGTGCCGAGCGACGACTACGCTGTCGGCCGCTTCGGCTTCGTCATCGATGAGACGAAGCATGCCGCCTATGATGGTCCCTCGAGCTTTCCCAGCTGGCGCGGGAGGGTCCCGTAATGTCGGGTCCGCCAGAACAAGCCGCGCAGCTTTTCCGCATGGAAGCGGCGCGGCGGCAGACGCAGCACCAGCTCGATCTGATCGACCGGCAGATCACGCGGCGCATGACAGCGATCATTCCGCTGCTTGGCCGGCGACAGGCCACCCTTCGCCGCGGTAAGGCGCCGGAGCCGGGCGCCTTTCTGGAACGGTATCGCGCGACGCTGGCGGCGCTGACCGCCGAGCGTCAGCCGGAAGTTGACGCGCTCACCCGAAAGCTTGCCCGACAGGACGTTGCGATCGCGGCCGTTCGGGCGCGCCACCTGCTTCCCCTTGATCCGGCAAAAGGTCCAAATGACGCCTCAAATGAAGGTGAACGCTCATGAGCACGACTGGCGAACTGGCGCGAAGCGCCGGGATCGGCTCGTCGCCTCAGGAGCGCACAGCATTCCGGTTTCGGTTCCACCGTCTGCCAAGGGTCGAATGCCGCAAGGCCGGGGTGACTTTAGCATTGGATTATATGAGAACGTCCAACGGACGTATCAGGAACGAGTATGGCTATCGACCCTCAGGCCGGCTTCGGCCTGATTACACTGATGGCATCAACTATGGCGTCGGCGGCCTGTCCGTCGAGCACGATTTCTAACAGGCCCATTGTTGTGCTGATGGATAGGATGCCGAGCGCGCCTTTCTGATCTTCGACCGTGCTGACATGGATTTCGGTCGGCACGAAAGGGGCAGCCTTCTTCGTCGGGTTCATGGTTGCTCGCGTCACTCGGGCGACCTCGACAATCGCGCAACTCGGTGACAGGTGCAAGCAGCCTTGGGCGGCCACGGGCTTGGTACAGCCGCGCTCGATTTCTGCACTATGTGCGCCAGTGCGTTCGGCAGGACTGTAGCGATCCTGGCGCTTTCCGCAGAGTTGCCATAGAGCTTTACCGGCATGGCGTCATCGATCTCGGCACGATACGCGCCCTCGACGGCTTCCAGGTATGCCCTGTGACTGTCGCTGGTCAGCTGGACGCGGTTGGCGAGCCGTATCCGCAAGACCATGCCCGTGCTCATCTCATGCCGCAAACGGTCTTCTGAGAGTTGGGCGGAGAGCCGGCCCGACCCGTTAGGTCCCATCGAACGAGTGCACGCTTCCGGCAGGCTGAAATTATGCCGCGGCGCTGTTGGTGGCGCCCTGTTCCCTGGCTTCCGTTGTCGGACCAGGCCCTTGGCCGATCTGTCCTTACGGTTTTGCTGCGGTCTGAACCGGCGGCCGTTCGTTTCAAGGCCGCTTCGCGCCGCGGGGCGGCCGGACCGCGCCGTCCTCGCAAAGCAGGTTTGCGCGCCGCGCGAGGTCAGGATGACCTGCTTGCGCGCATACCGGCTTCGCTCGTCCTGGCGGGCCCGGACCCTGAAACGCCCGTCTTCCGCCGGTTCCTTTCGACCGCACCGAAGGACAGATCGGCCAAGGGCCGGACCGCTTCGGAGGAAACCACGAAAGGAAGACCCCATGGCCAAGCCCGCAACCCAATCCCGCCAGTCCGCCCGCCTTGTGCAGCTTCGAAAGGGCGCCACCCTTGAAATGGTCCGGCTCACGTGCCCGGACGCCGCTCAGGCGACGGCGATCGCCGGCAGCTTCGGAACGGCCGTGATCGACGGCGACGGGATCCGTGACCTGCACCAGCGCCTGATCATCGAAACCGCCGACGGCCTCTCCGAGGGGCTTGGCGAACGGGCGATGCAGATACACCTCCAGCGCATCGTCGGCGCCTATGTCGGGTCCGCGCACGGCGCCGGCCAGTTCTACTCCCGCGCCGTCACCGAAGCACGCGATGCCACCGCCAAGGCCGCCAATGACGCGCGCGACGAGGACCTCGACGGCCCGGTCGGTTACGACAGCGCCGCCCAGCGCAAGCGCGAATTCGCAGCCGACATGGGTATCCAGGCCCATTCGCTCCGCATGGCCGCCGAAGGCGCCGTTGCCGCCTACGAGCATGTCGTCGGCGAGGTCTGGAAGCCGTTCGAGCGTCCCGTCGAGAATCCCGGCCAGAACCTCGACCGCAGGGCGGCCGAGCAGCAGATGGCGGCACTTGGTTGAGCCGCCCATCGGGCAAGGCCCAGGCCTTGCCCGTCACACCGTCTTATGGGGCCGGTCCTGCCGCGACCGGCCTTTTCCGTGTCGCGCCCCGCCGGCCAAGGGAAGAAGAAAGAAGAACGGAAGGGAGCCGCACCCCGCGTCCCGTCCCGGATGGCGGTCCTGCCCGGTCCGGCGGGTCGCGCAACGGCTTCGCCGTCCTCCTCTTCGTTGCGGTCCTGTGGATGCGCGTCCCGCCTGATAGGCCAGGCGACGGACGCCCGTGACGGGCCGCGATGGGCGCGGCTCCCAAATGGAGGTTCAGGACATGAAAGCCAGGGCAAACGGATCACGCACCGACATCTATGCGCGGATCACCGACAAGATCGTTGCCGATCTGGAGAAGGGCGTTCGCCCATGGGTCCAGCCATGGAGTAAGCGCAACACCGTCGGTCGGATCACCCGACCGCTGCGCCACAATGGCGAGGGCTACACAGGCGTGAATGTGCTCCTTCTCTGGTCCGAGGGGATCGCACGCGGCTTTTCTTCGCCAATGTGGATGACGTTACGGCAGGCGAACGAACTGGGCGCGCATATTCGCAAGGGCGAGAGTGGCGCGACCATCGTCTATGCAAGCCGCTTCACCAAGACCGAAAAGGACGCCGGGGGCGCCGAAGTCGAGCGCGAGATCCCGTTCCTGAAGGCGTACACCGTCTTCAACTGTGACCAGATCGAGGGTCTGCCTGATCATTGCTGCAGGCATGCGGACCCGGTCCCCAATCCGGTCGAACCGATCGAACACGCCGAGCGGTTCTTCGGTAATACAGGAGCGACGGTGCGCTATGGCGGCGACAAGGCCTATTATTCGCCGGCTAGCGACCATGTGCAGTTACCTTTTCCCGAACAGTTCAAGGACGCCGCGTCGCTAGTCGCTACGAAAGCCCATGAGATTCTGCATTGGACCTCCGCCTCTCCTCGACTGAACCGGGACCTTAGCCGATATCATCACGACAAGACCGATCGTGCGCGAGAAGAACTTTTAGTCTTATCTTGACAGTCTGCACCGATTGCCAGTGTCCTGCTTGACGTCGATGC